>NZ_JAUSCG010000196.1 GCF_030651615.1 Methanocalculus sp. | reverse complement strand
GATATTGGAAAGCATCATTAGGATAATCTTTCACTAAAATTGTCGTTCTAAGACATTTTGGGCATATTACATATTTGCTTTCATATGCACCAGTGCATATTCCTCCATTCTCAAATATCAAAGAATCGCCGTAATAAAATTGTACTTTATTTTCTTCTTCGGTCATATTTGTGTATCTGGTCTCAAATTATATAAATCTCGCTTTTAATACTTTTAGGTTAAAAACTGCGAAAATACACATGGGAATATGGAGTTACATTTTCGCGGGAAATTTACTCCATAAAAAGCATATGAGTGGGGGGATTCAAACCCACGAACTCCATACTCCAGGATCAGGTCAGACGATCCCCTCCATCTCCCCCTCCCAAAATAATTACAAAACCCAGATCACATCATGGTTGTCCGGCAGCATCGCCCCACGGGGGATGGGCGAGTCATACCATGCGATGAAGTCGGCGGGATACTCTTCCAAGAACTGAATGCCCAAAAAGTCATCCTGTTAGGTTTTCGTGTCGATGAGTGCCTGATCCGCCTTTCCTATCGCCTCAAACGACCGGTTACACGGGGGGGATATCCTTCCGCACCGGGGAAAGCTGCAATTATATTACCAATCGTAACGAAACCATCCCCGATGGAACTTCCCTACCTGAACAAATTCATAAGACGCAATAAGGAAGATATCCCGGAGATCTCTCCGGAGGAATTTTTTCAGAATCTCAGATCATCCCGGGCTGAAGCGGAAGAGATCTGTAGCACGGCAGAAGAGGATTTGAAACGCCTCAACGAGACGAAATGGAGCCTTAAATATACGCCGCTCATCCTCGGGGCGGCGGTAGCAATCAACCTGGGGCTCATGTTTGCATTTACCTGGAAGTTCTACCTGTACTGGATTATGGCGGCCTTCACGTTCCTGATGGTAAACCCCTTCCTCACCATGCTTCCGACCGATATGGCGGATTTAAAAGCATATATAGGGTACATCAGGGAACTTAAATATCGCGAGAGAAAGAGCCGGGACGAGATCGCGGGTGGGGAGACCTCCGGAAGGGGCAGTATCGGTATCGCCGAGACGACCGAGACGATCAAAGGGCTTTCCCGAAAGAGGAACCACCTCTACGAACTCGGCTGGAACCTGTTCTTCATAAACTGCCAGCCGCTGGCTCCGGGTTTTCTCATGCTTTTTGCCCTCTCCGCTGTCTTTGCACTCGCAGGCTGGGCAATCTTCGGCCAGTTCGAGGCTTTCTCCTCCATCATCATCTCAGTCCAGTCGGTTGCGATAATCGTCTTCTATATCGCGGTTGTGCATGTGAAGCCGTATTCCAGTGGCTTTTTCACGGAAGTGCTCGGCATCCATTCCACATTCAAAGAGCATTATGAAGAGGCCTGGAGCAAGGGACTAAAATACGCACTCACCGCCGCCGTGCTGATCACCGTCACCGGTATAATTCTCATCGCGGCGGTGGTCCTCCCCGGGATCACCTACGGCAGTTTCACATCCGCCGAAGCCGACATCCACATCCACACGGGGATCTTTGCCCTGATCTTCCTGACGCAGATGATTGCTGTACGGCATTTTCAGGGGAGATACAGCAGGACGCTCGCGGAAACCCTCTTGAAATCAAAGATCGTGGTGATCCGGGAGGAGATCCTCCCGGCCATCAGAACCCTTGAGACCGTGCTGGCGGATGAGGGCGTGACCCCACAGATGAAGTGCAGTTTAGAGAAGATCGAGATCGATCTCATCCGGCACCGGATGCTGAAGATCGACTTCAGATCATTATTCGGGTACTTCCCGGTATGCCTGATTAACCCGGACATCGGTGCCGTGATGAGCATCTCCGGCAAGAGGGACAGCAGCCGCACCGGGATAGAGACAGGCAGGGCGAGGGAGTAACTACCTGATCCCGGAGCATTCACCTTTTTTTATCACTCACGCCGTCTGGAAGGGATCGGCCGGCGAACGGGATCAAGCTGCGCCTTTCCAGGAAAGACGCGACGACCGCCGACATCGTTGATTCCGAAAATAGCGTGCCCTGGTGCAGAGCATCTCGCCCGAACCAGAGCCGGGATCGAGCACGCAAGCCCCCTCATCCGGGATCAGATCGGACATCCACCTCCCAAAAAATGTTACGATAGCCGGATCACATTATGGTTGTCCGGCAGCATCTCTTCACGGTGAATCGGTGTATCATACCATGCGATGAAATCGGGATACTCTTCCCAGAACTGAAGGCCCGAAAAGTCATCCTGTGAGGTTTTCGTGTCGATGAGTGCCTGGTCCGCCTTTCCTATCGAATCAAACGACCGGTACACATGGGGGTATCCTTCCGCACCGAGGAAGGACGGGGTGCCGGTTACGATCTGGAAGTGGAGGTGCGGCACATCCGAGTTCCCGCTGTTCCCGACAAGGCCGATCACCTGCCCCTCTTTCACCGTATCGCCCTTTTTCACGGTGATTGATCCGGGGATCATATGGCCGTAGCAGGCATACATCCCGTCTCCGAGATCGAGGATGACGTAGTTACCCGATGCGGTCGTGATGTCGGCCGGAGGAGTGGAGTAGATGGTCGGGATGTCCGGCAGTCCGTCGAGCGTGTCCGCAACGGTTGCGTCAGCGACAGAATAGAGCTCCTTTCCGTACCCGTACCAGCTGCGGATGTCCGTTATGTTCTCAGAGGCAAGGCGCCCCGTCTCCGGGTCGATCCCGATCAAATCCTGTGCGTACCGCTGCGGGACCCGTGTCGCCCCGTCCGTGGTAATCTGTGCCAGGAAGTGGTGTGTATACGGCCAGGTGGTCTCGATGATCAGCCATCCGGGGCCGCGAACCGGTGAGGCGATCACGATCGGCTCACGATCCTTTCGCACGGCCACCTCCGCGCCTTCCAGCAATGTCGGGGGCAGCCCGTCTGCATTCCGGTTCAGGGTGACCCGGTGGACGAGACGGTCCGGGACAGATGACGGGTTCATGACGAGCCAGACAGAGACCCGCGACATCGGCATCTTGCTCGTGAATGTATCAATCTCCTCCCGGGTTGGCGGGGGTGAGGATGCCGGATGCCAGAGCTGGTCGAGGTCATCACCCTCGAGGGTTGTAATGACAGCACCGGTCTCAGGGTCGATCACCTCTACTCTCTCCGGTACTATCGTCTGGTTGCCGGATGGGTGGAATTCGAGTTCATAGGCGAGGTTCATCCCTCCGCTGCTCCTGACCGGGATGGGTTCCACGGGAATGGTCATGGTAATCTCCGGGGCAGCGGGCACCTCTGCGGGCCCGGTACAGCCCGAAGACAGGAGTGCACAGACTACTAACGCGATTGTGAGAAGGAAAGGAATGTGTTTCATGGGGGGAGTATCTCCAGATGCGATAATCACCCCTCACAGTATTTGGCACTTGTGCCATCTCACCGACCGGTGGCTCACAGGGGCCTGCTGCTCCATGCAGAAAACCATGTGACCTGTTCCGGAGTGCTCACAACTCCCTATCCGGCTCTTTCTCCATAGGTAAAAGATTGTGTATATTGGGTTTATGGGAGGACGATAGGGAAATCCGGGGTGAAGGTATCAAACATGCCCATCAGACGGATAAACGAATCCACATCTCCTGAGACCGTGGCAAAACCCATCAGCTTCTCTTTCGAAGGCCTGCCCTGGAGCAGATACCCTTTCATTGCAGTCTTTTCGCCGGAAATAGTCGCACTGGCATTTCCATCATACGTCCCCATCCATGCATGGAGGACACAGTTCTTCAGATGAACAACCGCTGTAGTATTGCCTTCCGGAGATTCCATGATGATATTGACCAAAATGTCTTCCCCATCGGCTCTCTCCGGATTCAGCCGTATTGCAAGATATTCAAAGACCTGATCAGGAGACAGTGCCGACAGCAATCCCAATGCCGGGGGTGATCCCTGGGTGCTGGCATCTCCGGACTCCGACACGCCGGTACTCCTGAGCTCCTGAGCTGCCGTCAGATAGGCATTTCTGTACGGGCCGGAGACCGACTGGTATCCAAGTTGCTCAAGTGCATCGGCCTGGATAGTTCTTGCCTCCCTGTTTGTCGGGTCTGAGTAGACAATGTAGCCGGCAATCGTTGCCACCTCCTGGTACATTCCCTTCTGATAATCCTCTCTGAGCCTGGGTATGACTGCATCTGCCCCACCCATATACTCGATCAGCACCGAGGAGAACCCAACTGGATCGGGATTGTTCAGATGCGTTGGGTTTCCATCGTAGAATCCCAGGTATTTCTGGTATACGGCCTTTGCTGCGAACTGCACCGTCCCATAAAACTCGTGCGTGTATCCATACTTCCTCAGGGAATCAGGCAGAGTAATCATATGAGAGAGTTCATCCATCGTATATCCCCGATTGATCAGGTGCAGCGTCTGATCGTGGAGATACCTGTACATGTCACGCTGTATCTCAAGCGTTTCGACCACAGCCTCGTTACCGAAACGCGGCCAGTTGTGCGAGGTAAACATCACCCCGGCCTCTCCTCCATAGAGCTGGCGAGCTTCATCGAGGTATCGTGACCAGGAAAGGGGGTCCCGTACCTGGGCTCCCCGGATAGTCAGAATATTATGGAGTGCTCCAACGCAGTTTTCCGCCATGCAGAGCGCTTTCTCCTGCGGGAACCAGATATTCATCTCCACCGGGGCTTCGGTGCCGGGCGTCAGCTGGAACACCATCTCCACACCGTCGATCGTCACAGTCTGTCCGGTATGGGTGATATCACGCGTCGGGGGGATAAGCGTCATACTTCCGCTGGCCATCATCGTCCCAATGCCCAAATCCACAAAGCCCTTTTCGTCGACCGGAAGCGTCAAACCGAACATGTATATCGAACGGCGCTTCATTGCAGTTCCGGCGTACACATTTTCGCTGACAAGATGCTCCATGAATCCTTCAGGGGCGATGACGATGACCTCACCTGAGTCGACCTTCTCCTGAGTAGTGACACCTCCCACACCGAGACAGTGATCCACGTGGGGATGCGTGTAGATGACTGCCTTTACCGGATATTCGCCGAGTTTTTTGGTGACGAGATCCAGAGCTACCCCTGCGCTCTCGGTACAGCCCAGCGGATCGATAATGATCCAGCCGGTCTCTCCTTTGATAAGGCTCATCACGGAAACATCGTATCCGCGTACCTGATAGATGGTATCAGTCACCTGAAAGAGCCCGCGAATGCTGTTCAGCCTCGCCTGTTCGTACAGGCCAGCACTCACTGTCAAGGGTGCGGTGTTGTTTTGGAGATAAGAGAGACCTGTTACGTCCAGAACCGGTTTGCCAGCCGCGTTGAGAATGATCTGCGAGTCCGGTGCTGCGAGAAGTCCGCGGTTTGCATACTCAATATCATCGTTGAGATTCTGCCAGGTTTTAGAGAGATCTTCAGCCGTATTGATGGCACGGGTGTATGAGGTTGCGTCATTTCTCTGATCTTCTGCTACAACCGGGGAAGCTATGAGAAGAAGAGCACAAAGGCAAAGAAGCAGACGCGTGTTCAGGCATTTCATAGATAAAATGAATAATTCTTCATAGATAAGGATGGTGAAAAATGTGGTGCGGTAAATGAGGCTGTTGTTGAGCCTCACGTACCAAAATCAAAACGGTATGCGAGAGGCCGGATTCGACCCGTGACCCTGCTCTTACAGGATCGAACAACAGCATCCAGCTGCCTCACATCACCGTGCCATCAGCGCGAACACTCCCCATCCAAGGTATTCACGTGTGTACGTGGCATAGCGTTTTGGTTCCGACGTCAGTGTGGCTCTCACCTCTTTTGCGAAGTCATCGTCGGGATTCGCTTCGAGCCATCGGCGCATGGTGAGCCATTTGGCTGCTTCGTACCTGTCCCAGCCATCATTGTTTGCCAGAACCATCTCCACAACATCGTAGCCGAGATCGTTAAAAGACGCGAGAAGGTCCGGAAGCATGAGAAAATCCGAGATAGAACTGGCAAAGCATCCCCTGGCAACATCTTCTGTTGGTGGTACCTGCTGCCAGTAGGGCTCACCGATGAGGATGATCCCTTTGGGGCGGAGACTTTGTGCCAGAAGCCCGATGGTGCCGGCGACTCCCCCGCCAATCCATGTGGCACCAAGACATGCTGCCACATCGACCTTTTCGTCGGCGACATAGCCGGCAGCATCGCCGTGGATGAACCCGACACGATCAGTGACTCCGAGTTCTTCAGCACGGAGTTTCGCCTGCCCGGTGAGCAACTGGCTCATATCGATGCCGACACCGTTGATTCCAAAATCGCGTGCCCAGGTGCAGAGCATCTCTCCCGAACCACTGCCGAGGTCAAGCAGACGAGCCCCCGGCTCCAGGCGCAACGCTGCGCCGAGAGTGGCGAGATTTTCTGGTGTGAACGGGTTATGAATACGGTGGGCGCTTTCGGAAATAGTAAAGATACGTGGTATGTCCAATGTACAAACTCCTTTGAGTAAATTATATGATAATTGGATTATATTCTTCGTGTCTTTTGAAAATAATGTTTTTGATATCTGCCCATAGCCCCGACATTTTGAGTTGTTATTGTGGTGTTCTGAAAATAAACCAGACCTCACCTCACGGCTCATTCCTTCAAGGTAAGATAATGGAAGTCATTTGGAAATATCAGACGTCAATCTCTGGTTTCCTCATATTGACTGGGGGATTGGTTCATTATGCTTCTTCAGGCTTGCCAGGTACCCTGTTGCAGCGTCTTTTATATTTTCAAGGGCTTCGGCTCTGGTTTTTCCCTGGGATATGCAGCCCGGAAGGGACGGGCATTCGGCGACGAAGATCCCCTCTTCGTCCCTCTCTATGGTCACTCTGAATTTCATAGGACCTGATCTCACCTCATTTGTTCTTTAAAGTACTATACGTTTAAACTTTTTTTTCGGTAGTGTATTATTGTTTTTTCTAAAATAAAATATCTTTTATATTTACACTATTTTTTCAGAGAACCAATTCGTCATAGAAGAGATGGCAGATGTTTATGGTCGAATACATCCCGTCACGTGCCGAAAAAACAAAAATGCGAGAGGCCGGATTCGAACCGGCGGACCCCTGCGGGATCGGATCTTAAGTCCGACGCCGTTGGCCGGGCTTGGCTACCCTCGCGCCACTATTTGTATGCCGTCCATCCAGAAAAAGTATTGGAAGAGTATCGGGATGATCATCCCATTCAATGTCGGTCTGAGATCTTATTTCCCATCAATCCGCTCAGCCCCGATCCCCGACCCGAAGATCTTCATGACACGGAACCGCCTGCCGGTCATCCGCTCATACCATTCGCGGTGCTGGTCCGCCTCTTTGAGGGTCCTGAGAGGATGGCGGATCCGCTCACCTGTCTCCTCATCAACAAGCACAATCCTGCTCATCTGCTCTCAATGATGATTTTAATGGGTTAATGCTCTTTCTTCTCTCCACACCCGCTTGAAAGACAGGACTGAACATCCTTTCCGAGGATGCCGACTGCGTCTGCCCTGCACCGCTGGCAGTGTTTCATCTGCTTGACATAGGGCGCACAGCGTTCATGCATCGCCCGCTTGTCTGCCGGTGTCGGCGGAGTAACCCCCTCGAACTTATACTGGGGGATGAGCGGGATGATATTGTAGTTGTAGACACCCATTCCTCCGACCTTCTTTGCAATCTCCGGGATATGCTCGTCATTCACACCAGGAATGTAAACGGTGTTGATCTTTACGATCATCTTCCGCTCGACCGCCATCTGAATCCCTTTCAGTTGCTGTTCGAGGAGGATCTTTGCTCCCTCAACCCCTTCGTACTTCTTCCCCTTATAGGTGACATGCGAGTAGATCTTTGCACCGATCTCCGGATCGATGGCATTCAGTGTCACCGTCAGGTTATAGACATCGTACTTGAGAAGCTCATCGATTAACTCAGGGAGCATGAGGCCGTTTGTGCTCAGGCAGAGGATGATATGGGGATATGCCTCATGCACAAGCCGTATTGTCTCCATTGTCTCCGGATTTGCAAGCGGCTCGCCGGGGCCAGCGATCCCGATCACCTTCACGTACGGGAACTTCTCAAGGACCTCTTTCACGCGTTCAAGCCCTACTTCAGGGCTGAGCACCTCGCTGGTCACGCCGGGACGGGACTCATTGACGCAGTCAAAATCCCGGACACAGTAGTTGCACTGGATATTGCATTTCGGCGCGACCGCAAGATGGCATCTGCCAAATGTATGGCATGCCTTCTCAGAAAAGCAGGGGTGCTCTTTGATCCTCCGGAGCGTCTCCGGATCGTAGGGGATCTCTTTTCCCTGAACGTTCGCTGTCGGGTAACCCTCATCCGTCATATGATCAAGAGTAATGGAAGAAGAGGGTATAAATACTGTTCTTACTGCAACTGAAATACTATCTTTTATAGTTCAGAGAGTATATCGTGATACATGAAAAAATGGTTCTTCATAGCAATCATTCTCTGCCTGATCGTGCCTCTCCTCTCCGGATGCACCGCCGCGCCAGAGACGGATGTAATAATCCCGGAGACTACACCTCCCACGCAGGTGCCGGTTTCTCCTGTCCAGTCACCCGTGATCATTGTGCCATCGGAATTACAATCGATTCCAATCACGCTCTCTGCGTCCCCTCTCACACGTGATAATGCCCTTCTTCTCACCTTTGAGATGAATGCCCGGCAGATATCGGGTGTGATACCCCGCGAAGGGTACTCCATGATGCTCATCTTCTTCGCTTATAACACCGATCAGGTATCAGTTGGTTACTCACCTGCAACCGCAGATGAGGTCAGAACATCCGGCATACCATATAAAACACGGTCAATCATAGTGTATCCGGAAAATGTCATCACCCATCAGGAGCAGGTACCTGATATGGGATCTCCGTTACGGATCTTCAACCCTGATGAACCGTATGTG
>NZ_JAUSCG010000193.1 GCF_030651615.1 Methanocalculus sp. | reverse complement strand
GTCCCTTGCCTTTATCCACCTCTGTGTAAAAACCATCCTTGATCTCTCTGATGATGAGGCATTTGAATGCTTAACTGATGGAGGTCAGGATTTTGGTATTGATGCACTCCAGATCTCAGAGGAATATGATGGAGCCTTCATTGTCAGTGTCTTTCAGGGTAAATATAAGAGAGAGTTGGAGGCGACTTCAAATTTCCCTGAGAGTGGGATTGAATCCCTTATTCGGGCGATCCGGTATCTCTTTGATCCTGATGTTGATCTTCTGCATATCAACACCCGGCTCCTTACTCGTGTTGAAGAGATTCGATCTCTCATCCGGGATGGATATATCCCTCAGGTCAGGGCAATAGGATGTAATAACGGACTTAAATGGACTGCAGCAGCAGATGATGCCATCAGAAGAGCAGCATTTGGAGATCAGGTCACCTGGGAACATATCAACCACGATCGGCTTGTCCAAATTTTTCAGTCGACAAAACCCGTTGAAGATACCCTGAAACTGACAGGGAAGGCGATCATTGAGGATTTTAACTTCAGCCGGGTTTTAATCGGAAGAATCTCCGTCTCTGAGATTTATGCCCTGATACAGCGCCATGGTGAACGTCTCCTTGAGCGAAATATCCGTCGTTACCTTGGGCTTCAGGGAAACAGGGTGAATGAGGCGATCAGAGAGACCCTGATTGGGCCTGAGAAGAGTAACTTCTATTTTTACAATAATGGTATCACTCTGGTCTGTAATAAGTTCGGATATAATAACCTCCAGTCCGGAGATTATCAGGTGAAAGTTGAAGATCTCCAGATCATCAATGGTGGCCAGACCTGCATGACGATCTATAAAACTCTCGGTCAGATGCAGCTGGACTCTGAGGATGCATATCTGCTCCTTCGCCTGTATCAACTCCCCAGTGACAATCATGATCTCGTCAAACGGATCACCTATGCAACGAACAGCCAGAATCCTGTTGATCTTCGGGATCTCAGGGCGAATGACGAGAGGCAGAAGAGACTTGAGATAGATATTGGTCAGCTTGGCTATCAGTATCGACGAAAAAGGACTGATTCTGCTCTTAAAAGCACCGATATCACTTCAGGTGCAGCCGCAGAGGCGATCCTATCTGTCTGGAGAAGAAGACCCCATCAGGCAAAATTCTTCTCGCGTGAACATTTTGGCAAGCTCTATGATCTGATCTTTACGCAGGATCTCAATGGTGCTCAGACGATCATTGCGGTACTCATCTATCGAATCTGCGAAAACAGAAGAAAACGCCCCTTTCCAGATGATCCCCCTTTCATTCGGTATGCCTCCTGTTTCCTTGCGATGCAGATGGGACGGTACCTCATCCGGGATCTCAACGTTAATCTCAACCAGCTTGATCACCGGAACTTTTCCGGTGCTGAGAGCCTTCTGAGGATGAAGGGGGATGAATATCTGACAGAGGCAATTTCGGATCTGTTGGTGTCTCTGGATCAGCTCTATGGAGAAGGTGAAATCTCCCTCCAGCAACTCGCCGCCACCTTCAGAAGAGGGGATCTTACAGAGAAACTCAGGTGATCTGATCACCTGAAGCGTACGTTAATAATCAGCTCTCTCCATATTCACTCATATGCCGGTTCATGATATCGAGGCCGTCCTGAAGGCGGAGGAGGATGCAGTCTCCAGAATCAGGGCCGCAGAAGCAGAGGCTGAATCCAGCATCGCAGAAGCAGAGGAGCAGGCAGCGCACTCTATCACTCAGGAGAAGAAAAAGGCCGAATCTGCGTCTGACGAAAAGATTGCTCTGGTACGAACAGAGGCAGAAGCCGCTGCCCGTGCGATGGCAGAAGATACGCGCCGGAAGGTCGAATATATCAGGGCCGCTGCAGCATCAAAGCAGGGAGAGGCGGTCTCTGCGATCATTGCGGTGATCACGGGAGGAGATGATGTTCTATCCAGCAGAGATGCATAAGATCACAATCGGCGTTCACCGCCGGTATGCCGCACCTTTCCTTCAGACAATCCATGAAGAGGGGATCATCGAACTGACCCCGGTCACAGGCGATGAACACCTCCTTCATCTCATCACCCCGGTTGAACGGGATGCGATCCGGCAGAAACTTGCAGCCGCCCAGTCCCGGGCTGAGCGGGCTGTTGAATCTCTGGTCGATCTGGTGGAAGGGGGGAGGGGACGAATCGCAGAGTTCTTCCTGCCTCTTCGAAGAGAGCCTCTGCCTGTGCGCCGTCAGGACCCTGCTTCAGTTCTGGGTTCTGTTCTGGATCACGACGCGCTGATCTCAGAGATTCTTGCCTTTCGAATCCGGCGATCAGCCATCCATGAGCGTATAGCGCGTCTTGATGAGATAGAGGAGCACCTCACCCTGTATGGATGCCTGGGGGAGGAGCTTCTGCCAGCGTCTCCCTCCCGGTTCATTACTGTTCGGGCGGGCCGGATTCCTGAAGGTGAATGCGAAGATCTGAATGCACTCTTCAACGAGGAGGGGATAGAGAGCGCAATCGCCACCTCGGTCTGCAGGTGTACGGAGGAAGGTATGATCGCCATCGTTGTTGCTCATAAAAGTGCTGCTGATGCGGTCGATACGCTCCTCCGCTCACGCGGGTTTGCCGAATTCAACTTCGGAGACCGTGAGGGGACGGTTTCTGATGCAAAAGATGATCTCATCAAGGAGAAACGGTCCCTCAGTTTGGAAGATGAGGAGATCGTCAGCCGTATGTGTGCGATTGCAGATGAACACCTGCGGCAACTCGCAGCAGTCGCAGAAGACCTCGCCCTTGCCCGTGACCGGATCGATGCGGCCGCCCTTGCCGGATCAACCCGTGATCTCCGCCTCTATTCCGGATGGATCAGGAGGCGTGATCTCCCTCTCCTTGAGCGGATCGGCATGGAATCTGCAGGAGGCACGATGATCTATCGATCCGTTCCGGGAGAGGATGGCAATAAAGACGTTCCTGTTGCCTATAATCATCCCCGCTGGCTCTCACCATTTGGTTTCCTCACCTCGACGTTTGCACCTCCACGGTACCGTGAGGTTGACCCGACATTCTTCATCGCTCCGATCCTCGTCATCACCTTCGGGGTGATGCTCGGAGATGCCGGTTACGGCCTGCTTCTGGCACTCGTCGCCGCACTCCTCCTTGCAGGGCCCGCCCGCTATCCCGGTACAACCCGTGACCTCTCCCTCGTCCTCTTTGCATGCGGTCTATCCGGAATCATCTTCGGAATCGCCCAGGGTGGAATCTTTGGCGATCTCCTCCCCAGATTCTTCGGGATTGCACCGCCGTTTGCGCTGGTTGATCCGCTGTTAAACCCGATCATCATCCTCACCGGGGCATTGATCTTTGGGATCGCTCACCTGAATCTCGGTCTTGGTATTGCGTCATATAGTAATCTCAGGGAAGGAAGAGTGGGAGAGATGCTCAGAAAACAGGGTGTCTGGTTCCTGATGCAGCCCTGTAGCGCAGTGCTCCTCTTCGCCTTCTTCGGCTGGGCAGAGTTCTCCCAGATGTTTATCCTCGCAGCAGGTGCAGGAACAGCTGCCGCAGCTGCACTGATCCTCTTCATCGAAGGTCCGCTCGGCTTCTTCAGCATTACGGGTTTCCTCGGTGACTGGCTGAGCTATACGAGGATACTTGCCCTCGCCCTCGCAACCGCCGGGATCGCAATGACGGTGAATATCTTAGCTGAGATGATCGGGTCAGTTCATCCGTCACTCGTCGTTGTTGCAGTGCTCTTTGCGATTGCAGGCCATCTCGCTAACTTCCTCCTCCAGTCACTTGGAGGTTTCATTCATGCTCTCCGTCTTCAGTATGTCGAGTTCTTTGGTACCTTCTATGAGGGTGGAGGGCGTCTCTTCCTCCCGTTTGCAACAAAACGGGTGGATACAGTGCTTGTGGAGGATGAATAATGGCGATTGAGATCACAGCAGGATTTATCCTTGCGGTCACCGGTGCAGGTCTTGCGGTCGGTTTGTCAGCTATTGGGTCTGGAATCGGTGTTGGTATCGCCGGTGCAACAGGTGCCGGGGTTATTGCGATCAAACCCGAGAAGTTCGGTCAGGCGCTCGTCTTCCAGGCGGTCCCACAGACCCAGGGGATGTATGGTCTCCTTGTCGCGGTATTGATCCTCCTTGCAACAGGGGTCCTCGGCGGTGCCGGAGATCCTGTCTCCACACCGATGGGGCTTGCCGCACTGGGAGCCGGTCTTGCAGTCGGTATCGCCGGTCTCTCTGCAATCGGTCAGGGTATTGCTGCATCTGCTGGTATCGCGACCACCGCCGAGCGGGAGGGGGCGATGGGGAGATCGCTCGTCTTCTCGGTGATCCCTGAGACGCAGGCGATCTATGGATTATTGGTTGCCATCCTTATCATGGCCTTCTCCGGTATACTGACCGGAGATTCGGTTGCAACGACAGCAACCGGTCTTGCCGCCATCGGGTGCGGTCTTGCAGTCGGTATCGCCGGTCTCTCCGCTATCGGGCAGGGTATTGCCGCGGCTGCCGGGTCTGCATCATCTGCTGAGCATGAAGGGGCGTTTGGTCGTGCCCTCGTTTTCTCGGTGATCCCTGAGACGCAGGCGATCTATGGGTTATTAGTTGCCATCCTGATCATGGCATT
>NZ_JAUSCG010000169.1 GCF_030651615.1 Methanocalculus sp. | reverse complement strand
CGGTGAGGGATCAGGTCTCATCCTGATCGGGCTTGCCGTTGCTTTTCTGGTCGCGATTTTCCTCGCCATAACTGCCGGGTGGTTCCGGATCATCCTGAGCATCGCCTCGTTTGCATACCCTTCTGCCAGGGTCAGGGCGATGGGTAACCCGCTTGTCACGAAGGCTGGCAGTCTTGAGATCTCAGGTGCTGGCGATCTTCTTGAACTTTTCGAACGAGCCGAACGGCTCGGCCACCAGATCGGATACCGGGAAGGGATCTCTCTTGATGATACGGAGCGGCTGATCCGGGTCTATCATTATGCGATGCTCACAAACCTTGGAGGCACTGTACCGGATGCGATCCGCCCACTGATAAACGGGTATATTCAGGTATATCAGATCCGCGAGGTGGCTGCCATTCTCCGGAGTATTGCAGGTGGCCTTCCAAAGGAACTGATCGAGAGCAGGGCAGTTCCGATCGCCTCGCTCACCGATTCTGCGATCAGAAAAGCGGCACATTCAGCGACGGTTGAAGAGGCGGTGACCAGGCTTCACCGCTCAGGAGTCGTTCCACGGATACGGGAGCTCTGGACAAAAATCGGTGAAACGAGTGGCTTTTCCGCCTTTGAATCAGCACTTATCTCAGATGCATACCGCTCCCTGATGATGGCGGCACGGGGGATCGAAGAGTCGCAGTACGAACCGGCGGTCCTGATGGCTGGTCGGATGATCGACTGCGAGAATCTCAGGATTCTTATCCGGGGCAGGTTACGCGGAATGGATGCATCTGATCTGATGCCTTTCCTCATCCAGCCGGGTGGCTTTGAGATCACAGAACCCATGCTCCGCGATCTTGTCAGGACAGCCGATCTCACGGAACTCTTCTCCGCCATCAGGGAAACGGCATACGGGCCGTATATCGAACCCCACCTTGAGGAGGTCAGAAGAACCCGTGATCCCGGTCGAATTGAGCTATCCCTCTCCCGGTGCATTCTTGATATCGGGAGGATGATCAGCAGCCAGTACCATCTTGGGAGCGGTCCAATTATCCGGTACCTTGTTGCACTCCAGATCGAATGTGAGAATTTGGGCACTGCTGCTGCCGGTCTCATGCTTGGGGTATCTCCTGAGAGGATCGGAGATATGATGGTGATGGAGGCAGAGGCATGAAGATCGTCGCTCTTGGAGATAGGGAGACGATACTCCTCTGCAGACTTGGGGGAGTTGCTGAGACGCATCTGATCGGGGATGCATTCGAAGACGAGCTGAAGAGGCTCCTCCTCGATGATACGATTGGGATCATTCTCATCCAGGATACGTATGCGAGATCGCTTTTGAAGCTCCTGGATGAGCATGGGAGATCGCACCGGGTCTATCCGGTGGTGATCGGAATACCGGGGCCGTATGGCCCGGTGAAAGGAGATGACAGCATAACCGAGGCTATCAGGCGTGTTGCAGGAAGAGGAATGCCAGGGTGATCAGTATGACAGAGAGCAGAATAATTCGAATAACAGGGCCGGTCGTTGAAGCAGAGCAGATGCGTGGTGCACGGATGTACGAGGTCGTCTTCGTCGGCAGGGATGAACTGATCGGGGAGATCATCGGGCTGCATGAGGATGTTGCAACGATCCAGGTCTATGAGGAGACGACCGGGATTACGCCGGGTGAACCGGTGAAACGATCAAAGAGACCCCTCTCAGTAGAACTTGGCCCCGGACTCCTTGGAATGATCTATGACGGGATTCAGCGTCCATTAACCGAAATTGCCCAGATCTCAGGTGATTTCATCGTTCGTGGCGTCTCTGCACCCGCACTCCCCCGTGATACGTTGTACCGCTTCACCCCATCCGTCTCCTCCGGTGACCGTCTCATCGGTGGTGCGGTCATCGGGTCGGTTCCGGAGACGAAGCATATTCTTCACCGGATATTCCTTCCTCCTGATATCTCCGGAACGGTAGAGGGTGTCGCAGAAGAGGGCGACTATACGGTTGAAGATACGATCCTCCGGCTTAAGGATGATGATGGCACGTTCCATGAGATCACCATGTTGCAACGGTGGCCGGTCCGGGTGCCACGACCGATCCAAGAGAAGCTCCCGGTGATCCGGCCGTTGATCACCGGCCAGCGGGTTATCGACTCTTTCTTCCCGATCGTTCAGGGTGGAACTGCTTCTGTTCCCGGACCTTTTGGTGCCGGAAAGACGGTGGTCCAGCATCAGCTTGCCAAATGGTGCGACGCCGATATCATCGTCTATGTCGGATGTGGTGAACGGGGAAACGAGATGGCGGATGTCCTCCGGCAGTTTCCATCGCTTGTTGATCCAAAGACGAAGGAGCCTCTGATGAAGAGGACGGTACTCATCGGTAACACCTCAAATATGCCGGTTGCTGCCCGGGAAGCTTCGGTCTATACCGGGATCACCATCGCGGAATATTACCGGGATATGGGATATACCGTCGCCCTGATGGCAGATTCAACTTCACGGTGGGCAGAAGCGATGCGTGAGATATCGGGTCGGTTAGAAGAGATGCCGGGTGAACACGGGTACCCTGCATACCTCGGATCGCGGCTGGCTGACTTTTATGAACGTGCAGGCCGTGTAAAGACCCTCTCAGGTGCAGAAGGTTCCGTCTCGGTGATCGGTGCGGTATCACCTCCCGGTGGTGATTTCTCTGAGCCGGTCACGCAGAATACGCTCCGTATAGTCCGTGTCTTCTGGGCGCTCGATGCCGATCTTGCCCACCAGAGGCACTTCCCTGCGGTGAACTGGCTCCTCAGCTATTCACTCTATGCGGATCTCGTTGCCCCCTGGTGGGAGAAGCATGGGGGGATGGAGTGGTGGACGATGCGCTCAGAGCTCCTTGCACTCCTCCAGAAGGAGAACGAACTCCAGGAGATCGTCCAGCTGGTTGGTCCTGATCTCCTGCCTGAACAGGATAAATTCACCCTGAATGTTGCAGCAATACTCAGGGAGTCGTTCCTTGTGCAGTCTGCATTTGATCCGGTCGATACCTTCTGTCCGCCTGAGAAACAGTACCGGATGATGATCCTTATTTATCAGTACTTCAGAGGCGGCCGGGGTGCGGTGGAGGCGGGGATGACTGCGGGCGAGGTTGAGAAGCTCCCAGTGACTGCCCGCCTCTCCAGGATGGGTCCGATGCCGCATGATGAGTTCGATTCGTTCTTTTCAGAAGTATTGGAAGAGATGAAGGCAGCCTTCCCCGGGGGTGAGAACTGATGCCGCCGCTTCGGGAGTTTCAGTCGGTTGTCCGGGTGGCAGGTCCGATCCTTGCCGTATCCGGGATCGATGATGCCGGATATAATGAGGTGGTGCAGGTCCTCCTTCCTGATGGGAGTATCCGGGCAGGTCAGGTTCTTGAATCACGGAAAGGGATGGCGATCGTGATGGTCTTTGGAGGGACCCGTGACCTCGACTGTGATATCACTGCCGTCCGGTTTACGGGTCGGCCGCTGACGATGCCGGTCAGTAAAGATATGCTCGGGCGGATCTTCTCAGGATCGGCTGAGCCGATCGATGGTGGCGGGAGCGTGGTGCCAGAGAAGGAGATGGAGATCTCAGGGTATGCGATCAACCCGACGAGACGTGAGTTTCCAGAGGACTGTATCGAGACCGGGATATCTGCAATCGATGGGATGAACACCCTCGTCCGGGGCCAGAAACTCCCTGTCTTCTCCGGGTCAGGTCTTCCGCATAGTATGTTGGCTGCCCAGATCACGAGGCAGGCACGCGTCCGGGGAACAGACGAGTCATTTGCGGTCGTCTTTGCGGCGATGGGGATCACGCATGAAGAGGCGAGGTTCTTTATTCATGAGTTCTCCGAGACAGGGGCACGGGCACATGCGGTTCTCTTCTTAAACCGTGCCGACGATCCTGCAATTGAGCGGATCATCACCCCACGCCTTGCCCTCACCGCAGCAGAATATCTTGCCTTTGACTGCGGGATGCATGTCCTTGTGGTGATGCAGGATATCACCGCATACTGTGAGGCGCTCCGCGAGGTATCAGCGGCCCGTGAGGAGATCCCGGCCCGCCGTGGGTATCCCGGGTACATGTACACAGACCTTGCATCCCTCTATGAGCGGGCTGGCAGGGTGAAGGGGAGGCCCGGATCGATCACCCAGCTGCCGATCCTCTCGATGCCTGATGATGATATCACGCATCCGGTACCTGACCTCACCGGGTACATCACCGAAGGCCAGATTGTCTTGTCCCGGGAACTCCACAGAAAAGGTGTCTATCCCCCGATTGATGTTCTCCCCTGCCTGTCACGGTTGATGCAGGGTGGAATCGGGGAGGGAAGGACCAGATCTGATCATGCGAACGTCTCAAGCCAGCTCTATGCGGCATATGCCCGTGGCAGACGGCTTGCAGGACTTGTTGCGGTTATCGGTGACGAGGGGCTGACCGATGTCGATCGGTTGTATCTCCTCTTCCTTGAGCGGTTTGAGCGGGAATTTGTCGGGCAGCGGAAGGATGAAGGGAGATCGTTTGATGAGACCCTTGACCGTGCATGGGATCTCCTCTCGATCTTTCCGAAGGTGGAGCTTCGGCGGATCGATCCGAAGTATATTGAGCAGTATTACCGGGGTGAGATCGGGTGAGCGGGCGGCTCCCTCCTGGCACCCGCCCGACCCGGATAGAACTCCAGAAGGTCAGAAAAAGGCTCGTTGTTGCCGAAAAGGGGCATGAACTCCTGCGGGAGAAGCTTGATGCGATGGTGATGGAGTTCTTCTCCCTCTCACAGAGGCGAACTGATCTCAGAAGAATGATGGAGGAGGCGTTCTCTCTGGCGTATCCCCCCCTCTTTGCAGCCGAGATGGCGGGTTCCCGCCGTGAGGTGGAGAGTTGTGCGGCAGTGGAGCAGAAGATCCCCGATATCCCGGTCATTCAGAAGGGGATCATGGGAACCGGGGTCCCTGCATTTCAGATACCGGACCCGCTGAGAGCGTATGATAAACCTGGATACAGTTTATCAGCTGCAACCGGCAGGCTGGATTATGCATCAGCACTTGCAGAAGAGGCGGTTAGAGCCGCTATCAGGCTTGCTGAGGTGGAAGGGGCGATCCTCCGCCTTTCGTCCCGGATCGTCTCAGTCAGAAGGCGGGCAAATGCCCTTGATTCGATTCTGATCCCGCAGTTGAAGGGGATCATCTCGTATATCTCGGATTATCTGGAAGAGATGGAGCGGGAGGACCTCTTCAGAAGGAAACGGACGAAAGCACGGGGGGATGAGCGGCGGTGGTGAGGGATCCTCTGCCGCTCCTGTTCCTTGCTCTTGGTATTGCCGGGGTGATCACGCTGTTAGTCGGAGGGATTGTGCTGATTCTGGTGTTGATCGGGGTGATCTGAGGGGTGTTAAATGAGAGCGATACACTCCTCGACACCCATTTCCAGAGTCGGAGATGAGATCCAAAAGAGTGCCACGTTTCACTTCATCTTGCAGGGTTCCGGATTCGTATCGGTCGTTACAGGATCGGGTTTGAACTGACTGATGATGGTCGTATAATCTTTCACCTGGTTAAAAGCAGGGAAGAGATATATTTGGTTTTCCCTGAATGTATCACCTATAGAAAGTTGTTCTGATCTCCACCTCCCTCCAATGAACAGCAGATGAACAACTCTATCCCTCGCCCACTCCCTGACACCTTACATTTTCAGGATCTCAACCCCATTTGACTTTTATTGCTCAATTTTCTCCATTATATTGACCCTTCTATCCCAAGAAACCTATACAGCGGCTCAATCCCCGGCTCTTCCCCGAGGAAGTCTGTCAGGAGCACCATGCCGTCTGCCATATTGCCTCTTTCGAGGATGGTGGTTCTGTATGCCATTCCCGTTGTCCGGTTGGTCATGCCGTCCTCCTTGAAACGGTCAACGATGTTCATCGCATAGACCTTCGACCAGAGATAACCATAGTACCCGGCATCATATCCCCCCATCATATGGACGAAGCTCGCTGGCTGGTGAATCCCATCAGGCAGAGGAACCCCATACATCTCCTCGTAGAGATCCTGGTAGATGGCGGTTGTATCAACAGGACCGTCTGCGGTATGGAAGTACATATCCTCAAGCGATTTGGTCAGCCGCCAGTCGGTATAGGTGATACTTCTCCCAACCTCCCATGCACCCAGCATCTTCTCTGCATCTTCCGGGGGGATCCTCTCTTCCGGATTCCGGTAATGGCCGGAGATTGATATGAGTGTCTCTTTGTCAACGATCCACTCCTCAAAGGCCTGTGAGGGGGTCTCGACAAAGTCCCATTCGGTGTTATATCCGGCAAGGATGCCATAGGGTGCTTTTGTGAGGAGGGAATGCTTGGCATGCCCCATCTCATGGAAGAGGGCTGAGCATTCGTCCATCGTCAGCAAGGTGGGTAAATCTTCCCCCGGTGGGTTGAAGTTCCCGATGATTGCGTTCACCGGTATGGCATAGCCTCCGGCCGTCTCCCTCCCCTGGATAATGCTCATTGAACAGAAATGACCGTACTTCCCCTCGCGTGGAAAGAGGTCGAGATAGAGGTAGCCGATCGTTGATGCATCGTTCTCATCGATCACCCTGAAGAGTCTGACATCCGGATGCCAGGTCTGAGAGTCACGCACCTCTTCAAATGTGACCCCATAAAGGGATTCGCAGATTGCAAACATCCCATTGAGCACGGTATCAAGGGGGAAGTACGCCTTCATCTCCTCCTGATCGAAGGCAAAGTCTTCGGTCTTCTGCTTCTCCAGCAGGTACGTCATATCCCAGGGCTCAATTGTCGATGCTCCCGGATCAAGCTTCTGTTTGATCGGAAGAAGTCCGGCAATTTCACCCGCTGTCCCTTCCTGCATGGGTCTCTTCAGGGAATGTAAGAATGCCATGACCGTAGCGCTGTCCCCTGCCATCCTTCCTTCCAGCTGGTAGTCGGCCCAGGTAG
>NZ_JAUSCG010000155.1 GCF_030651615.1 Methanocalculus sp. | reverse complement strand
ATCGACCCGGCGCGGGAACTGTCTGTCGTCTTCTCCGGTGGGAGGGGGTATCATATTCACCTCACATCGCTTGTGATGCGTTCCTGGAAGAGTGCTGAACGGCGTGAACTTGTTGATTATGTCTGCGGGACAGGTCTCTCTCCACAAGTCCTTCTGGCCGGTGAGAACCGGCCTGACAGAGGCTGGAGGCTTCGGTTGAAGCAGGCCATTCAGACCACTCTCATGACGATTCGAGCCCTTCCGCCGGATGAGCAGATCAGGATGCTCTCCTCGGTTAAGGGAGTCTCAACATCAGGTGCTGCAGACTTTCTGAAACGTCTTGACACCATCATCCATTCTATTCAGAATGGCATGTTCGATGTCTGCAACCATGACCGCGTGATCCTCGCCATGTTTGCTGATTCAACAAGTCTCCTCTCGCAGCAGATCAGGGAGCGGGCTGCCCTTGCTGATGAACCGGTGACAACAGATATCAAACGCCTGATACGCCATCCCTCCTCTCTCCATGGCGGGAGTGGCTTTCTGGTTACTCCCCTTCAGGTGCGGGAGATCGATGACTTCGATCCCCTCATCGATGCAGTTGTCTTCTCAGAGCGTCCGGTACGTGTAGATTCGTCATTTGAGGTGACGATGCCGATCCTTGGAAACCACTATTCAATTGGCAAGGGGATCAACACCGTCCCTGAGGCCCTTGCGGTCTTCCTCTGTTCGCGTGGGATCGCTGAGTTTAACGGGGGTGAGTCATGAAGATCTCGTTTGACCGTGTCCGTTCGATCCTCTTTGACGAACGGGCCAGCGGCACCCTCACTGAGATTCCATCTGAACTCTACCGGAATGTCCATGAGGAGATTGAACGGATGTACCGGGATCTCTATGAATCCGGCGATCCGCTCTCAGACAGGTCACAGGATCTGATCCGCCAGATTGAGAGTTTTAAATCGTACATTCAGGAGATCTTTGTGATCAGGACAAGTCGCATCATCGAACTTGCCACGGCAAAGGGCAATGGTGACACCATTGAGCGTGAGGTGATGCGGATGATGATCTCAGAGGAGCGCGAGCTCTTTGAGACCGTTTCAAAAGCTGTATTGCAGGCGAGAATGAGTCTTGTTGACCTCCGTTCAAGGAAGAAAACCCTTGTGTTTGAAGAGATGGCGGAGGCAGAGGAGGCCGAAGAGGAGGTCTCTCCCCTTGGTATGACTCCCATTCGTCTCATCGCTCCGGTCGAGCCGTTTATGGGGTATGATGGGAGGACTTATGCGTTAATGGTCGAGGATATTGTTACACTTCCAACACCTAATGCAAGTGTTCTATGTGACCGCAACATAGCCTTAAATATAAGAATTCGCAAATAAATATGGTATTCGGGTTCCTAAAACAGAGGTATTTTTCATGAAAAGACCAGCAAAATTCAACACCTATTGTCCGTTCTGCCGGACACACACGGAACATGAGATCGAGAAAGTGAAGAAGGGCAAGACTACCGGTCTTCACTGGATTGATCGTGAAAAGGCACGGAGATCCCGTGTTGGGAACATGGGTAAGTTCAGCAAGGTTCCGGGTGGCGATAAACCAACAAAGAAGATCAACGTCCGGTACCGGTGCAAAACCTGCAAAAAAGCCCATCTCAGAAAGGGATACAGAATAGCAAAATTCGAATTAACGGAGTGAGTGAACAGATGGTAGTATTAAATCGTGAGAACCGAAGCGGTTTTGTAAAAGTGAAGTGCCCTGACTGTGAAAATGAGCAGATCATCTTTGAGAAGGCGAGCACCGTCGTCGACTGCATCGTATGCGGGCATGTCCTTGCAGAAACGACCGGCGGCAAAGCACTGATAAAGGCAGAGATCCTATCACAGTTTGAGTGAGTGTCTGATGAGCGAGAGGTTATGGCCCGAAGATGGAGAATTGGTCGTCTGCACAGTCGTTGACGTAAAGGACTTTGCAGCGTTTGTTACCCTGGACGAATATGATGCAAGCCAGGGTCTCATACCAATCTCCGAGATTGCGCGTGGATGGATCAAATATATCCGTGATTTTATCCGTGAAGGGCAGAAGGTCGTCTGCAAAGTCCTTCATGTTGATACCTCGCGCGGGCATATCGACCTCTCCTTAAAGGATGTCAATGACCACCAGCGTCGTGAGAAGATTCAGGAATGGAAGAACGAACAGAAAGCCCATAAGTGGATAGGATTTGCAGCAGAGGCGTCAGGTATCGAACCTGCTCAGATTACCGATACTCTCCGCTCAGAATATTCGATGTTCTATCCGTTATTTGAAGACCTTGTCATTCATGGTGATGAGGTTCTCCGTCGTTTCGACCTGTCTGAACCGGTGATTAAGGCACTCATGACCGTTGCGGCTGATAATGTCAAGGTCCAGAAGGTGACGATCAGCGGGATCATGGACATGATGTCTGACAAACCCGATGGTGTGAATGTCATCAGACGTGCACTCCGTAGTGCCGAGGGAAAAGTTCCCGGCGTCGAAGTCGAGATCACCTATCTTGGAGCTCCCCGCTACCAGATCAAGGTTACCGCCCCGGATTACAAATCAGCGGAGAAGGCGATCGAAAAGGTCGCTGCAAACACGATCGGTGTTGTTGAGCGGGCAGGCGGAACCGGAAAACTGATCCGGAAAGCGAAATAATATCCGGTGCCTGTATGTTTGGCCGGATGAGACGTTGCCCGCAAGACGGCAACTATACCCTTTCTTTTCGATGTAAGGTCTGTCAGTCACCTACCGTGCCGGTGCATCCGCCCCGTTTCTCTCCGCAGGATCGTTATGGCAGGTACAGGAGGCAGATGCGTTTATGGACCCGGTAACGATCTCCCATAAGGTGGAACAGCCAGAAGACTATACCGCCCCGATCCTGATTGAGGGTCTTCCGGGTGTGGGTCATGTCGGAAAGCTTGTTGCGGATCATATTGTGGATGAGTTGCATGGGGTTCTCATAACCGAGATCCTCTCACACCACTTCCCACCCCAGACCTCGATTGACCGGGATGGGATTATGCATCTCCCAAAGAACGAATTCTATTGGGTGGACGGTGATCCGCCTCTCCTTCTCCTCACCGGAGATTGCCAGAGCACCTCCCCCGAGGGGCATTATATACTGACCGGACATTATCTCGATATTGCAGCCCGATGTGGTGTAAAGCGTATCTATACGCTCGGGGGGTATGGTGTCGGTCATCTCGTCGATCTCCCAAGGGTCCTCTGTTCAGCAGATCGCCCTCTCCTCCTTCAGGAAGCGATCGATGCCGGTGCAGTCTTCTCCCCTGATGAACCACCCGGTGGTATCATCGGTGCTGCCGGTCTCCTTATCTGTCTTGGATCGCTTCGTGGCATGGAGGGTATTGCACTCCTCGGAGAGACCTCAGGCTATCTTGTCGATCCGATCAGTGCACAGGCAGTCCTTTCAGTCCTTTCAAAGCTAATCGGTCTTGATATCGACCCTACACGCCTTCAGGAGAACGCTGAAGAACTTGAGGGCGCTCTTGAGAAGCTGAAGGAATCCGAACAGGATCGCGAACGGGAAGAGCTCTCCTATATCGGATAAGTATGGCACAGGTCACCGCAGATCTCCATATCCACTCCTGTTTTTCGATGGCAACATCAAAGGATATGCTCCCTGATCGTATCCTGTCAGGATGCAGGACGAAAGGGATTGGTGCGATCGGAAGTGGAGATGCACTCCATCCGGAGTGGCGGAGGATGTGGGGGGAGGTCGAAGATGATCATGGAATGATCCTCCTCCCGACGGCAGAGGTGGAAGACCAGGACCGGGTTCACCATCTGATCGCAGCAGAAACCTTTGATTCGTTTGTAATGATGCAGGAGATGTTTACTCCGCATTGTTCTCATCTGAAGACTTCCGGACGGCCGCATATCCGTTTAAACGGAGAAGGGATAGCAAAAATTGTTCATGAGGCAGGTGGGCTGATCGGCCCTGCCCATGCTTTCACCCCGTGGAGGTCGATCTATGCCGCCTTCTCTTCACTTGCTGAGTGTTATGGGGATGAGGAGGTATCATTCCTTGAACTTGGTCTCTCAGCAGACAGCCGCGATGGTGCCGGTATCAGCGAGCTTGCGGGCATCCCGTTCCTCACAAACTCCGATGCGCACAGTCCGGTTCCTGAAAAACTCGGGCGTGAGTGTACCATCCTTGACCTGAATACAATGGATGTCACCTCTCTCCTCTCTGCGATCCGGGATGGAAGGATACTGATGAATATCGGGTTCTTCCCTGAAGAAGGAAAATATAACCGGACCGCCTGCACCCGGTGTTTTCACCAGTACACCCTGGAGGAGGCAATTGATCTCAAATGGCGGTGTCCTCTTGACAAAGGGCGGATCAAGAAGGGTGTCTCCGATCGTGCCCGCGAGCTCTCCGGCACTCGTGTGACAGAGAGGCCTCCATACCTCCACATCATCCCTTTAGCCGAGATCATCGCAAACCGGCTCGGCACCTGCTCTCCAAGGACGAAGAAATGCTCTGCCCTGTATGATGAGCTGATCGCACAATTCGGTGATGAGCTTTCGATCCTGATCACGGTGTCTGCAGAGGAGATCCGATCTGTCCATCCGGGTGTTGCAGATGCAATAGCCGCCTTCCGTGAGGGGAGAGTAACGCTGCATCCGGGCGGCGGCGGGCAGTACGGAACGTTCTCGGTGTAGTGGTTTGTTGGATAATTAAAAAAAGTCTATTATGAAATTATATCATCCGTTTATTCTTATCAAACCAAATTTTTGCAGTAATGATGAAGTTGTTCTCATCAATTTTTCTTTTAATGACTGGATAATTAATTTCAATGTCACTTAAAATATCTTTAATGTTTTCGATACATTCCCCGCCGATACCATGAATTGTAACAAAGTTCACTCCATATTTCAAATTTCGTTTAATCTTTTTGTGAATTTTTGGAGCGAGCTCATCTGCTGCCATCCATCCTTGAACAAATATTGCAAATGCTTCTTCCTCGATTATTAGGTGATATCTCTCTAAAAACTCCTCATGAGTAAATTCTGGATGTGAGGCCATTTCTTTGTAAATTGGCATTATCATCGACTCGAAATATCCAGAACTTAGCAAATTGTTTATTTTTCTTCCACGAGCTCCATATTCAGCCATTACTTCTCCTTTAAGTGCATATATCTCTGAATGTGGAGCTCCTTCATTAAATCTTTTTTTAATATATATTGCAGCTCTTAGAATTGCAAAATCATCATCTGGAATTTTCCCTCTAAAAAAATCTAGTAATGCTTTTGTTTTATCCTCACTTTCTTTCAATTCAATATCTTCAATACGGTCTTTTGAATTTTTCTCCAGAAGAGGTATATCCTCAACTAACACACTATTTTGAATTATCTCCCGAAGTTCCTCTTGCTGCTCTGAAGGCAATGATAATAATATCGCTTTAATGTTCAAAGCAATTGTTTGTGGATTGGTTTGTTCAATTAGGGGGGTAGATTCATTTCCATGATAGTGAATATGATTTACGGTGACTAAATTGTGAACTATGTCATGAATCTCAATATGTAAATGAACCCTAAAAAACTCCTTTAATTTATCGAAAAATAATGCCTTAACAATGGACATATTTA
>NZ_JAUSCG010000153.1 GCF_030651615.1 Methanocalculus sp. | reverse complement strand
AATGCTATAAGGATTTTTGTCCTGACACTCATCGGGGGAATCGGGAGATTCATCACCGTACCAATCATCTGACAGGAATATAAGCCCTTTGATGTTAGGTGGATTTATTATCCCGGCAATCCCTTCTCTCTCTATGCCCCCGACTCTCTATGAAGAGGCACTCCTCCTCCATGAAGAGCACCGAGGAAAGATCGAGGTGCGCGGAAAGGTGCCGGTGAGGAACCGGCATGACCTGAGTGTTGCTTATACTCCGGGTGTTGCCGAGGTTGCACGGCGGATTGCCGGTGATCCGAATCTTGCCTATCGGTACACGCTTAAAGCGAATACCGTTTGTGTCGTGACCGATGGGTCGGCTGTCCTTGGTCTTGGTGATGTCGGGGCATATGCGGCCATCCCGGTGATGGAGGGAAAAGCCCTGCTATTCCGTGACTTTGCCGGGATCGATGCGTTTCCAATCTGTTTTGCCTCAAAAGACGGAGACCTTGTTGCACAGATTAAGAATATCGCTCCTGTCTTTGGAGGGATCAATCTTGAAGATATATCAGCACCCCGGTGTTTTGCCATCGAAGCGGCTCTTCAGGATATTGGCATCCCGGTTATGCATGATGATCAGCATGGAACGGCGGTTATTGTGCTTGCGGCCCTAATCAACGCCTGCAGGGTGCAGAAGAAGAGTATGGCCGATCTGAAAATTGTCATCAGTGGAGCGGGGGCAGCAGGCACCGCTATTGCCCGTCTCCTCAAATGTGTAGGTGTTTCGGATCAGATCTGCATCCCCGTTTGTGATATCATCGTCTGCGATCGTTTGGGCATCATCCACCGGGGCCGAAGGGATATCCTCTCGATCCCGCATAAATACCTGATCGCCCATGAGACCAATCATGAGAACCGGATAGGAACACTTGCAGATGCGCTTGTCGGTGCCGATGCATTCATCGGTGTCTCAGCACCCGGTCTTGTAACACCCGCCATGATACGTTCAATGGCGAAAAATCCGATCGTCTTTGCGATGGCAAATCCTGTTCCGGAGATCCTGCCCGAGGAGGCGAAGGCTGGAGGTGCAATGATCGTTGGTACCGGGAGGAGTGATTATCACAACCAGATCAATAACGTCCTTGCATTCCCCGGGATATTCCGTGGTGCGCTTGATGCACGGGCAGAACGCATTACCGATAAGATGAAGATAGCAGCAGCCCACGCGATTGCAGAGTATGTGAAGCACCCGACGAAGGAGTATATCCTTCCGTCGGTCATTGATCGCGGGGTAACCCGTGCAGTGGCCGTGGCTGTCGCAGAGGCATGGAAACGTTCTGCCGAAGGGGAGAAGTATATCTGATTCCACGCCAATCTCTCTTTCTTCATGCATTCCGGTGATACGCAATTTCGCCTCTACCTTATCGTTCTTCTTACGGTGCTGATGGTTGGATCGGTTGGTCTTGCAGTCCTTGAAGGTCTCTCATTCTTTGACGCCTTCTATTTTGTCATTGTAACAATTGCGACTGTCGGATACGGTGATATCGTCCCGGTTACCGATGCCGGGCGTCTCCTTGTTATGATTCTTATCCTTGCCGGAGTTGGGACATTTGTTACGGTAGCAGCGTACTTCATCGAGATGACGGTATCCCGAAATGATCTCCATGCAAGAAGGAAGAAGGTGCGGATGATCATCTGGGTCTTCTTTTCTGAGGTGGGAGTGCCGTTTATCGACATCTGCAAAGGAGGAGTCAGCGTTCTCAGATCAGGGATCCCAGACCTCCTTGTTACGGATGAATGGAAGAGAAGGAACTTCGTTCAGGCGAGGAAGAACCTCTCTTCACAGGACTATGCAATCGATCTCTCTTCGGTTGATCTCCTTTCAATGCAACAGTTTCTCTTAGAGAAACGATCATTTATTATCCAGCTTCTCCAGCATCCGATGCTCTCTGAACATGAGCCTTTTTCTGATATGATAACTGCAATCTGTCATTTTGAAGAGGAACTCTCGGCACGAAGCAGTCTTGTTCAACTCTCTGCCGGAGATTGTGCCCATCTCTCACGGGATTGCAACCGGGTTATCAGTCTCCTTGTCCTTGACTGGCTTGACCATATGGAATATCTGAAGGAGCATTATCCCTATCTCTTCTCACTCTCGGTCAGAACAAATCCGTTTGATCCGAATGCTTCAGCCGAGGTTGTCTGAATCAGGGGCATTCCTGAATGAGTTTTTCGGCATACGGATCAAAAACCGTGCTCCATAACCGTATCTCCCATCTTCTGAGATGGTAATGTTGGTTATTGAGAGGATCTCACGTATCAGGTAGAGTCCAAGCCCGATCTGACTTCCACGAATATGGGTAAAGATTCGCTCTTTCATCCTGTCCGGGATGCCGATCCCGTTATCCTCAACGATGAGTATCCCGAAATCCTCTTCCTGTTGAAAGGAGATGGAAATCCTTGTTGCATGTTCTGCATGTTTTACCGTGTTATGAAAGAGGTTTGAGAAGACCTTCTGGAGCAGGGGGTCGGCATAGACCTCAAGTGCTCCTGTTGTACAATCAAGTGTGATCTCCCCAAGGTCTATCTCATTCTTTGCACACTGTGCTACGAAGTCTATATGCTGCCATTCGGGTTCGCGAACTCCGAGATTCTGGTAGTCTGCTGTGAAGGTGATCTGTCGCTGGATCGTTCTTGTTGCTTCATTGAGTTTATTCATGAAGCTCCGGGTTTCCGGGTCCTCAGGAAGCGACTCTTCAATGAGTGATCCGTATCCGAGGATTGCAGTGATCTGATTCAGGATATCATGGCGGGTGATGGAGGAGAGGAGGTTTAATTTCTTGTTCGCCTGCTGGAGAGCGGTTCGTGCGCGATATACTTCAGTAATGTCACGGATGAACAGTATTCTCCCAAAAACTGTTCCTTTACTGTCTTTAAGAGGATTTTGCCGTACCTCAAAGATCTCATCTCCATCTTGACGATGGATCAGTGCTGACTGTGTTGCATTGAGTGCTCCCCACCGCTCAAGAAGGACTTTGCCATCTGTCCCTTCGAGATCTTTAAAGGTATCTCCGGCGATGATGGTGGCAGACCGGTTCATATCGACGATCCGGTGATCCTGATCGAGGACGATGATCCCGTCTTCCATCGATTCGATGATACGACTCCGTGCAAGGGGGACGATTGAGAAGAGCCTGAGATGGGCATTACCGAAGACGAGGATCCCTGCTGTGACCAGAAGTAAGAACGGTGTCCAGTCCAGACCCGGAGATGCGATGATACGATTGAGGTAGAGGATGTTTGCGATGAATGGTATCATAATGCCGATGATGAGCCAGTGTATCTGGCGTCGGATGAGGGGAGTACTTGCTGTATATTTATAGATGAGAATCCCCACAGAGCTTGCGATCAAAAAGTAGGAGTAGAAGGGGTGGATGGGATAGAGTGGGCCATATGAGACCTCCCAGATGATGGTGTTGAGTACATGCTGCTCTGTGACGCCTGAATAGAAGAGGCCATGGAGGCTGTTTGTCCCTACAAGGATGATGCTGATGATTGGTATGATAAAAAGAACTGATGCTTTTTGAAGTGTATTGAACCGGTTGATTCCGACATAGATGCAGGAGATGAGGAAGAGCGATACCGGCACTCCTGTTGCTCCGACAAACGAGAGGGTTGTCCAGGCAAGTTGTGACTCAGGGTCTGCCGAGGCATAGATCAATGCATCTCCAAGCGCCCATACGGCAGCAAAGAAGAGAAAAAGGGTCACCTGACCTTTCAGTTCTTCGCTCCACCTGTCTCTGTACAGGATTGCGAGAAGGGCATATCCAAGAGATATGGCAAGCAGTATCGGGGTCAGGATAGAAAACTGAACGATCATAGGCCTTATAAGCCAGAATGCTCCCGAAGAATAAAAGGGTGTTTGTTGATTAGATCATGATCTTTAGAGTCTCTTGTATCTCTTGGAGTATTGTCCAGTCAATCTGTAGTAATCGGGGAGAATAATTTTTTTGCATTCTGCTTTTGACACCGGTTAACTGGTTCTTCATCGCATTCATCAACATCTCTGCCATATCGTCGATCAGGGTGATGCCATATAATCTGTTGTATATCAAAACTGTTTTATTTTACAGAAAGTATATATTCAAGCCATCTCTATAGGGGGTTGGTGATAGTAATGGTCTGCCCTGGTTATGCCCACCTGGAACCTGCGAAGATTGCACAGATAACCAAGCTTGAGGCTGAACTTGGTGTCCTCCTCCTCGCTCATGAGAGACCGGCACCTGTTGCATCGCTGAATGAACAGGATCTCAAACAGATCCGTGAGATTGAGAAGAAGATGGGTATACGGCTCGTTGCATATGCATGATCCCGTTACCACACACCTCTGACTTCTGGGGGAGGTCTTCTCCCCCTTAGTATCTAAAATATCAATTTAACTTGTCCGATTCAGGGATTTTCCCGGATCAGTGACCTTATTATGGAAGCAAAAAAACATCATGATTAGGTTCGTCTTTGCTCTGGTTCTTATTTGCACCCGGGGGAGCCTTCTCCCAGGCAGTTTTTGCGGGGATGGTTATTACAATGGTTGCTCCTTTCAGCCTTTAAGATGTCTCCATCCCTCTTTTGGAATATGCAATTCAAAGTGAGCTCCAATCTTTGGCACTCCGGTCTCAATAAGGGATATCCCGGTAACGGAGGCGATGTCCCGTGCAAACGCAAGCCCAAAACCGGTATTCTTTCCATATCCATATTCAAATATCCTCTCTTTTTCATCCTCCCCGATCCCGACTCCATTATCTTCGACTATGAGGACGAGATCCCCATCGGAGATTTCAACGGTTTTGATTGTGATCAATGTGACCTTCTCTCCGTGTCTGATGGCGTTATCAAGGAGGTTGTAGATCACCCTGACAAAGAGTCTGTCAGCATGGATCACTGCCGGTATAACCTCTGATCTGATCTCAACATCACTATGACTGATATCATTCATTGCGTGAACAACGGTCTGTTCAAGTGACAGCCAGACCGGATCATATGTGCCTATCTCCTGATATTCACGGGAGAAATCAAGGTAAAGGATGATCTTTTCGACGATATCTATCGACTCATTAATGTACCTCTCCGACTCTGCCCCGCTCAGATCGTCTTTCAAAAACTCAAGGTATCCGATAAGGGCTGCAACCTGATTGCCGATATCATGGCGGGTAAGCTGAGTCAGTCGGGCGATCTTCTCGCCGGAGATACGAAGTGTCGTCTCTGATGCCTTCCTTACTGTGATATCCCGGATGATCAGGACGCAACC
>NZ_JAUSCG010000132.1 GCF_030651615.1 Methanocalculus sp. | reverse complement strand
TTCTATTTGATTTTTTAATGTCTGGGTTCCTGCGAGATTAAACGTGATTTTTGTACCGGGATACATGCTCTCAAACGCACTGCCGAGATCTTTTGATACTCCGGTCAGGGATGCTGCGGTATATACAATTATTTCGCCTTGTATTCCGGTGTCAACTGGCTTCTCTTCTCCCTGTACTCCGGTACATCCGGCAATGAAGAGGGTGGCTGCCAGAATGATGAGTACAAGGAGGCAGGTGTTTTTGTTCATTATTTTCAACATATTCCATATGTCTCAATTTAGTTGTAATAAATTTTCGTATATGCATTTATTTCTTATTTATATTAAGTAAACGTTGTTTACTCTCAATCCGATGGATTTCATTGGATTTGTATAGTATTTGTTGTTGATTGGATGGGGTGTATGAAAAGGTTTAATAAATGTGGTTATTTTTCTCATCAGATCCGGTTTGTGCATGATCGCATACCAGAGCCGATCATTTGCATGAAAATGAGTATTTCATGATCCTGAAAGGTGTGGGTGGGGGCCATCACCAACTGGTATGATCGTGGATTGGGCATCGATCTCTGAAGCATGAGTGGCGATTTGTTGTGCATTCCCCTCCTGTATTGCTTTTAGGATCCGTCTGAGTAACTCGGCATCATCGGGTTGGATGGAGTCCATCACCTTTTTGACCATGAGTGGTACGGTATCCATGCGGTATGCAATTCCCTCCGCATCAACTCCGGTCATTGCAACCGGTATGTGAAGGGTGGCAACAGCAGTACTCATTATCGGAAAAGGATCGATAACAATTGTCGGGATTGTTGCAAGGTGTTCATTACAGGCTCGCGGGAAATGGGCCCCCGGATCGCTTCCGATGATCACACATGCGTCAACCTCTTTCCTTGCGAGCAGATCAATGGCAGAGGTTTCACCGGGATTAAAATATGCGATTCCCCGGGAAAAATCAACAGCATACGGATACCCGGTCAGAAAAGTAAAAGTCTGATTCGTGCCATTGACATTCCAGTGGCCACGCATCGGGGTGAGGGTATATTTTGTGTGCCGGTTCAGTTCATCAATGAGTTCGATCGCGTTTCTGACATTTTTATATTTTCCTCTGGATTGAGTTAGTCCGATACCGGTGAAAAAAGCTCCGAATTTTGCGTTGAGTAATGTCCGAGCGAATTTGATCAATGTTTCTTTTGAAACGCCGGCAACGCTGTCAGGAAGAACGCCCTCTTTACCACGGATAATGGCCCTGAGGGCAGAAAATACTGCATAATCACCACCGGATTTTATCTGGATGAATTCATCGGCAACCTTTGCAGTTTCAGACTGCCTTACATCGACAACGATTATTGTTCTGTCACAACTGGCATTTTCCAGAAAGTGGCTGTCAGAAAAGGTTGAATATCGGCTTAAATGCCGTGGATGGGCTGCAAGTGGATTGGCACCCCAATAGACGACAACATCAGCACGGTGACGCACCTGACCAAGAGTACATCCGGGATGCCCCACCTCCTGAATTGCCATTATTGAAGGGCCATGACATTCTGAAGAACAGTTGTCGATGATGCCACCAATGTATTCTGCAATTTGGATACCTACACATTGCGCTTCGCTGTGTGTTCCGCTCCATCCAAAAAGCAGAGGCCGTTTTGCATTCCTGAGAACGTCTGCTGTGTATCGTATCGCCTCCTCATAGCTGATTTCTTCCCACCTGTTTCCAACCTTTTTAATGGGTGTCATGAGACGGTTTTTTGCAAGGAATTTGGCATTTCCAAGAGAACAGGCATTTTTACATGCCACAACTCGGTTTTCCTGTATAATTAGTTCAATATCATCGCAGAGACAGCCGCAGAGAGGACATATAACATCTTTTATTGTTTTAGTGCCTCCAGGAGAAATAGTCGGACATCCACTGGAAGGCTGGTCGTACCTGACTCCTCCTTCTTCCTCAAGAAGATCCCATGCTGATATTAATTCTTTTAATGTTGGTCGAATCTCCACCATGAGTGTTTTAAAATCAGGTGCACCGACTGAGTGAGTGCCCGGGGGCAGGATAAAATTTGCATACGGACCACACGGGAGAAAAATCTCCCCTTGGGCGACATCCGGAGATGCAATAGTTTTAAAAACGGTTTTTCCAGTGACAGTCTCTATCTCGACATTATCTCCTTCTTCAATCCCCATCTCGAAGAGATCAGTCGGGTGTATGAAGCAGAGTGATGTCTGCTCGGAGTATTCCGGACTCTCTTTGTAATACAGTTGTTCCCCCTGTTTGATCGTCCTTCCACTATTCATCATCACTTTCATGCGTTTACCTCGATAATCCTCATCTCTCGTAGTTGATGATAATAATAAAAAGGAGGCAATATGAAGATTATCTGCTGATATTAGTCCGCTTGCGATCCCTCAGCTCTTTAGGGGTACAGTTCCATTCGGCAATCTCTTCGACATGTTGCTCTTCTACCCATCCGCTTGAGACCTCCTCTCGATTGTCGAACTGGAAAACATAGGGTTTGATATCGAGGAGGGGTGTTCCATTCAGGACATCGACCCCCTGGATACTGAGCAATCTCCCCTCGACTCCAAGGAGTTTAACAATCGAGATGCCAATAGGATTTGGGCGTTTAAAGTGACGGATCGCGAAGATACCTCGTTCATTCTGCTCATCGAGGAAAGGACGCTGAAGGAGAGAGTATCCGTCTGCTCTGTCAAAATGATACAGGAGAATTAGGTGGCTGAATGACTCTATCTCCCGCAACCCTTCTTCATATTCGGGTAAGAGTTCGATAGTACCTTTAGAATCATTAAAAATCCCCTGTATTGGAGTGTTCTCCTGTTCTGTAAACTCACTGTGGATAACACCGATTGGATGGTAGATGATCTCGTTCATGCACAATACCTCTTCATTATTCTTTTTCAGTGTCATGGTTACTCCATTGATGGTTGAAATTCACGCAAAATAGTCTCTTTAAATTCTTTAAACTTCATGGCATCCAGCTGGTCGGTTAGGTTTTTTCCAGAGTATGCATATCGGTAGATCCAGTCCACAACCCGTTCCACAACAAGCACAGCTGCGTCTTCTGAGTTGACCTGTATGAGTTCTCTACCCTGTACCATGTGGCGGCCGCGTCTCCCTCCTATGGTGATCAGGTAGTATGGATCTGATCCTTTAAGGATATGGAAAGGACAGGATTCGATACACATGCCACACAGAACACAGAGTACGGTGTCGAGCACAAGACTGCCATTTACCATAGAAATTGCCCTCTCTTTACATGTGTTTGTACAGGTACCACATCCGGTACATAATCCCTCGTTCCGAATAGGTTCTCGAAGTCCTGTTATTCCTATCTCACTCAGCCGTTCGCTGGTGCATCCGTTTGGACAGGCAGAGATTGCAATCCTTATTCTGGTTGGCATATCTCTACCAAAGTGGTTTTTATCTAATCGCATGAGAAGATGCTCGGTATTTATGTTGGAGAGCCTACAACGATCATTTCCCGGACAGGCGGTGATGTTCACTATCTCTTCATGTTCGGCTCCAAGGAATACTCCTGACTTTTCCAGTGCTTTAAGTAGTGGAGGCACCTTTTCCAGAGGAATGTGGGGTATCTCCATCGTCTGGCGTGTCGTCAGATGGACTTTTTCAACTCCGAACTTTCGTGCCACTCTTCCAACTCCAAGAAGTTGATCCGGAGTGAGTAGCCCTCCTGGTATACGTAGCCGGAGTGTAAAGGATTGTTTATCCAGTTCAGGTATGATCCCCCCTCTCTGATTGAGATGATCGAATATGTCAGACTTGACAGGCATGGTAATCTCGTGTATGTATGTATCGAACCCGTTCGTCCGATAGATTTTGGTTACTATCCTTCTCACGTGGAATCTCGCGGAATGATATGGTCTCTTTAACTTCTGTCACAAGGTTATGAATCTCGGTCATCGTGATGGGTCGATATCCGATCATCTCTGCGCTCACATTCACTGTTTGAGTGTGAGGATTGAAGAATGGGTATTTGGAGAGGTTCTTATTGTGAACATGACCATGGATCACCCATCCATCAAAAGGCTTTGATACTTCATCAGGATCATGAATGAAGAGGTAAGAAACCCCTTTGTAGCACATCAGAAGGCAGTGGGACATATATGGCTGGTAAGGATCATGGTTTCCTTCAAGGTAACAGATTCTTCCATTGAGGCGATCGAGATATGAATCGGATGGAATAGAACTCCGGTATGCGAGATCTCCGAGGAAGATTACGGTATCCCTCTTTTTAACCGTCCAGTTCCAGTTTCTGATGAGAACACGATCCATCTCATCGGGATTACTCCTCATAAAAGGTCGATTGTATCTGGGGATGCTATTTGTATGTCCGAGATGAAGATCACTTATGATGTAGATATCTTTCTCCCTTTCAAAATGGGGTTTATTCATCTGAAAACCCTTTCTGATTCGAAATTCCCGAAGTGATGATATAGCATTCTTTCTGAGAATTGATTCTAAAGGGGTGAGCCAGATATTCTGGAAGAGATCATACTCAGCAACTGGTCTTGTATCACGGCGGAGTACCATCCTGAGAATCTCGATCGGAACTGGATCATACTCCATCATCTTCTGATTGTGTACCTTGTGAGATGGGTTGGTATCTTTGTATATCTCCCGCTTGGGTTTTGTACCTTCAATTCGTCTACAGGTTTTTAGTATGGGATCCAGAGCATTAAGCGGTGGAACAAGGATGAACGGAGCTGGGACACCTCTTGAGATAGAATCGATCAGTGATCCGGGCTTCAAGTGAACCGGACAGATCTGAGCGATTCGATAGAGGAATGAACGAAGTCCCGGAGAGGGGTATATCTGATACAAAGAGACATTTTCGGGTTGTTCGGGATCAAATACTGAATTTACCAATACCTGAACCGGCCCTGCTTCCATGACACCTCTTGAGATCGCTTGCATAATATCTTCCTGGGAACACCAGCTCCCTGCTGAGATCTCAGCAGCCACAAGGTATGGGTGATGATCTGGCTTCAGACACAGACCGGAATCACCTGTCCACCATTCGAGGGCACCCTGTAACTTTGAATGTGGTACCCCAAGCTTTAGATCCAGTCGGAATGTAGATGTATCTTCAGTAGGATTTAACTCTCCTCCCTGATCGGCTTTACTCTCTTCATATAAATCCTGGATCATGCTGGGTGCCCCTCTTCATTGTTCTCAGAGTTCGATCTCGATTTTTCCAACAGCAGCGACATATAGTGGCCATTCATTCTCTGGATCGATACCGATAAGCTGAATCATCATCTGGTCATGGAAGAGATCGATGGGATGTACGGTGTACCCGATGCTTGCTGAGGCCATGATCAAAGACTGGCAGACATGTCCGGCTTCAATAAAGACACTACGATACCCTCTGTCTCCAAGTGCCCAGACCGAACGATACGGTGTAGCTGTCCAGATGAATGCCACCGCTGCACGTGTGAACATTTTGAAGTTCATACTTGCGGTACCCATAGCAAATGGGAGGTCTGACCCCTCCCGGAGTGCCACAATGCTGTGAATAGATGGAAGATACTGATAGAGTCCTGTAGGGAGCCCCTCCACCTCACCAGCCATAAAGTAGGTATTAATCGGATAACGCCTTCCGCTTGATGGGGCATTTCGAATAAATAATTCCCGGTCAGAGACTTTTCTGATACCCTGGGTGCACCAGAGCAGGAAGGAAAGTTCCTTTAAATTCATGGTGGAACGTGAGAAGAACTCTACCGGTTCCCAGCTCTCAACGGCTTTCTGTACAGATATTTCAGGGATCTTGATCCGCTTCGGATTAGGAAGTTTTATTATCTTTGCTCCTTCAGGAACCGGATTTTCAGAGGGCGGTTCAGGAACTCGTAGTATCATGTCAAAGGTTGAGAAGTCAGGATAACTCGTCTTATCAATGAAGTTTTTTCCAGGATTTGTCATTGTCATCTCCTTGTTGGTATGGGTTGTATCAAAGGAATTGTGATAATCGGATATCCTGATAAAAAAAGGAGGATAGATCAGGATTCAAGGACATAGAGATTTCCATAGATCTGCTGTCCCTTTGATTTTGGATGACGTTCTCCGAGATCGCCTATATAATGGGTAAATGTTGCATTTAGCCCATCAATCTCTTTCTCTACAGATGCTGTCTTCTTGAATCCGGGTAGCATATACTGCACTTTTCCGAGGACATAGATATCTCCCTTTACCATCTGACCGCCGACACGCCCCTGGACATCGCCCTTAATGATAACCGTGCCTCCTTCTGCATGGGTTGAGACGTGAATAAAGGCATCCTTCTCAATGATGATGGTTCCGCCAAGCATAAAAGTCCCGATATCGTTTCCAGCGTTTCCACGGATGCGGATTGTTCCACCTCGCATACCTCGCCAGTCACCACGGTAGGCAGATCCGACATGATTCTGGGCGTCTCCATCAACAACGATCTCTCCACCTTCCATTGCGATACCGCAGAACGAATCTACATTTCCGATCACGTGGATCTTTCCGCCTTTCATCCATCCACCAACATACATGTCTGCATCCCCTTCAACAGTGATGGTTCCTGCAGTCATCTTGTTGCCGATGTACTTCATTCTGGAGCAGTCCCCGATGATACGGATATTTGTCTCCTCAGCGGTCTTTCCGGGGCTTCCTGTGATCTCGAAGAAATCACCCAGTTTTGCTTTGATCTTTCCTTCATGGAGATCGAGGTCAGCAATCTCCATGAGAGTTTTTCCAGCAAATGTATCAGGTGAGATATTGTAACACTCAAAATAGAGTTCAGGCGTGGTATTGGGTTTCAATGTTACTAGAGCCATAATGTACCTCAGGCCTCCACATCAATATCGATCACAAGCGGGTTTGGAACAAGGTAGTCTCTGACATGATATGTGTCAGATCCGACTGTATAGTCTTTCAGGAATTTATCGTGAATATCACGAATGACCTGTGGATTCTCCTTCACCCTGGCGTTCACCCAGAGTGTTCTCTTGTTACCGTGGCTGATGACATCACCGTCTTTGACGACGATCTCTCCCGATTTTATAAACCAGTTTGCGCGAGTAAAGGCTCGTTCGATCTCCTCAGGGTCTGCAGGCATATTGGTATAATCGAGATCGAAGATACCGACATTGGCGTCCATACCTGCAGCAAGACCCCCATACATATGAGATAATCCGAGAGCTTTTGCAGGTCCTGCACGCGTCATCTGGGCAATCTCATACAGACTGAGCTCAGTATTGATCGAATGGATGTTCGTTGCATCAATTACCTTGTCACTGTACTTGAAAGATGCAAGAACCTCTTCTCTGGCTTTCTTACTCATCAGCCATTTTATGATCCTCGGATACCTGATAAATGGTCCGGCATTTGGATGATCGGTGGTGATGAAGGTACGCATCTTGTCTTCTGCATAGAGTCCCATCTCAAGTCCGATTGCCCACTGTATCCCGCAAACTTTGATGTTTTTATCGTAGACATAGGGGACAACACCACCTGCTGTCTCAAGTTCAATATCAGTGTTTGCCCATTTCAAGTGGTTCAGATTTTGGATATGGTGCTCGAATGGACCGTCAGCGGTCATGGTCGTGGTCTCATCAAGCGTCACACAACCAAGGTCAATGCTTATGCTCTTCTGCTTATTGACATAATCCATGACTTCACGAGCTTTAGATTCGAAATTCCCCCAGGAATCTCCACCATATGAATGGAACTGTATATGTGTGGAATGCATGACGGTATCTCTGCCAAAGGTATTCTTTGCCTTATACCCTTCAGCAAGCTTGAGCGATTCCAGGGTGATCTCATAATTACCCGGGGTTCCGAGACCATTCTGATGCATATGGACTGAATGTGGCAATCCGAGATATTCATTCGTCTCGATAAGACCGGTAATGATCTCAGCAGGGGTAATATCGAAGTATGGAACCGGATCATAGAGGGTATTGCAGTTGAGACCCCATGCCCATGCGGCGGTACCGCCTGGATTTACCACTTTCACTCCATATCCCTTGGTGGCTGAGAGTATCCATGAGATATAGGCAGCAGCATTATCTATCTCACCATTCTTCAGATATTCAAAGACGAACCAGTTGTTTGCAAAGACCGGAAGTGCCGCCTGATCGATGATTGGTGTATCATGTATCTCCTCATGAACATGAGGGGCATGGAGAGGTGGCATCGCAGCTTCCATAACGAAGGCATACCCCATTCTGGCATAATCATACCCGGTCTTGAAGGTACTGGGGATAGAAAATCCACTTTCCATCCTATATTTATCCTGTCCATGAGGGCTCTTGAAGAGTTTATCCTCAGGTCTCATCAGGCGACCGACGTTCACCTTTGGTCCGGCGACATGTGAGTGGATATCCACACCACCGGCCATCACCACCTTTCCCCTGGCGTCAATTACTTTAGCGTTAGATCCAACTTCTTCAACAATCCGATTATCCTTTATGGCGATATCAGTAACATCTCCATTGATGTTGCGTGTCGGATCAATGACAAATCCGTTCTTGATCAGTATTTCCGCCATAATTACTGCTCCGCGACGTTTAATGCCTTTGTATGTCCCTTGGCTAAGAGCCAGATTGGTTCGGTCTCGGTGATTTCGCACATCCGCTCATAGATTTTATCAAAGAGCTCTTCATCGCTCAGGACTCCCTCTGGTCCATCAACGACTTTCTTGAACTGGATCGGGACGTTGTCCATCCTATAAACGACCCCCGGCTCCTCAACCCCGACGACACGTACCGGAATATGAAGGTCTGAGATCTCGCTTGCCATGCAGATGTTTGGATCGACTGTTATGAATGGATGTTTCTTCAATTGTTTGACTGCATTAACTGGGAAATGAGCCCCGGCATCCGTTCCAACATTCACAAAACAATCCACTTCACCTCTCATTGCAAGGTCAATTGAACTGGTTTCACCCGGATTCATGTGCGCATGGGTTCCCTTGGAGAGGTCGATGCAGTATGGGAAACCAAACTGCCATGACCATACCTGTCCGGGCCCTGCAATGTTGTAATGACCCCGCATTGCCATGATCGATGCTTTAGTATAAGCATTGAGGTCCCGTGTGAGGCTGATCGCAATATCAACGTTATGATTCCGTCCATCGGTATGGGTACATCCCATCCCGAAGAAGATCATGACAAAACGGGCATTTTTCATGATTTTAACCGCTTTGATGATCTCTTCCTTCTTAATTCCTGCAACTTCGTCAGGAATATCATGTCCACGGATAACTGTCCTGAAGGCATCGAAAAGGTCATAATCATGACCCTGTTTTACCATAAGATGGTGATCGGCGAGTTTTGCAGTATCGGTCTCCCTGGGATCAACACTGATCACTGTGCGGCTCATCTGCCCTTTGGTAGTGAAGAATCCCCGTTGGAAGATGGAGTAGCGGGAAGTGTGACGGGGGTGGGCATGCATGGGGTTACATCCCCAGAAGACAACAACATCCGCCCTGTTCTTCGCCTCTCCGAGTGTACAACTTGGGTAGCCATTATCAAAGATGGCGAGGAACGAAGGACCATGGCAGATAGAGGCGCAGTTATCAAGTACTGCACCGCCCTTCTCAGCCACTCGTCCAACAGCACTCATGCCCTCACAGTTCGTTGA
>NZ_JAUSCG010000139.1 GCF_030651615.1 Methanocalculus sp. | reverse complement strand
TTGGTAAACCCAGGAACCCCCTCGGTGGTGTCCGTGGAGGTCCATGCATCATGAGTAAACGGATGAAGATTGGGAGATAAATATGGAAGAAGCAGAGTTATTTGATCTGATCATCCCCCCAGGGGTGCCGCGAAGTATCATACGCAATGTACTTGAGAGCTATGACGTTGAACTTGTACCACACATGACAAAGTTGAGTTTTGCAAACATGGATGGAGATGAGCGGCAGCTTCTGGCATTCCGTGGAAAGAAAGAAGAGGTTGAACGCGTTGAGGCGTTCATGTTTGAAGAACTTAAAAAATTTATTACCTAATTTTTTCTTCGAGACCAAAGAGGGCTATCAGTAACGCCTTCTGTGCATGAAGCCTGTTCTCAGCCTGATCCCATACCGCACTCTGTGGTCCGTCGATCACAGCATCTGTTATCTCAGAACCCCGGTGTGCAGGAAGACAATGGAGGGCGATTGCATCTTTTGAGGCAAGTTTCAGTAGCGGCTCATCAAGGCGGTAACTCTCAAATGCCACCATCCGTTCAGCCCGTTCATCCTCATCACCCATTGAGATCCAGGTATCAGTATAGATCGCATCGGCTCCAGCCACTGCCTCCTCCGGCGTAGCATGGAATGTGACATAACCATCTTCCTCAGCACGGTGGACACATTCGGCATCCGGTTCATATCCGGGAGGAACAGAGACAGAAACCTTCATTCCGGTTCTGATCGTCGAGAGGATAAGAGAGTTGCAGACGTTATTCCCATCTCCAATCCATGCGACCCGGATACCGGAGAGGGTGCCAAACCGTTCCTGCAATGTCATGAGATCGGCTAATATCTGGCATGGATGCTCTTTATCTGAGAGCCCGTTGATGACAGGAATTGAAGAAGCAGCTGAGAATGCCTGAATTGATGTATGAGTATGTGCACGAATCATAACTGATGAGAGGTACCGCGAGAGTACTCGTGCAGTATCCTGTACCGCCTCACCACGATCGAGCTGCATGTCCTTTGGGTTCAGATATACCGCAGATCCACCGAGTTCATACATACCAACCTCAAATGAGATGCGTGTCCTTGTAGATGACTTCTCAAAGATCATCCCGAGAGTCTTTCCCTCCAGATGCCGGTGAGGAATACCCCGCTTCCGTTCATCTTTGAGCCTGATAGCATTCCTGATAATTGTTGATATCTCCTCGGAAGTAAGATCGAGGATGGAGAGGATAGTTTGTTTCATCGTAATTCCTTCATATGCGCGATCCGGCGCTTAAGGATCTCATCTTTACCGATGTCCGACCGGTACCGTACATTCCCAAGAACCGATGATGCTCCTGCTTCAGCTGACCGTTCAGCATCAGAAAGGGTTGGACCCACACCAACAAACGCAAGTGAACGCGATCTCCGGGTTAGGATTTGCCCATCAATATCGGAAACATTTGCATAATAGAGCAATGCTTCATTATCCCGCGGGATATCTATCGGATCACCTGCAACCGGGGCATCGGGATACCCCGCAGGCACCACATACTTGCATACAGTCGCTTTCTGCTCAAACACAACATCAGACTGCCGGAGGGTACCTTCCGCAACACGGATGACTATCTCAGAAAAGTCCGAGGAGAGGATGGATAGAACATTCATCGCTTCAGGATCACCAAATCGGGCATTAAATTCAATTACCTTAGGACCGCTGACAGTATTCATGAATTGCCCATAGAGCACCCCACGATACGGAGTCCCTGACCGATCTAATGCTGAAACGACATCATGCATGATCCGAAGAGCTGATCCATAGTCTGCATCCGTCACAAAAGGAAGACGATGATCCGAAAGGCTGTATGAACCCATACCTCCGGTATTTGGCCCTGTATCTCCATTAAAAGCCCTTTTATGATCCTGAACAAGGGGCATCGGAACAATAGACCTGCCATCAACGAAGGCCATCAGGGTGAACTCCTCGCCAATCAGCCGTTCTTCGATGACAATACCATCTGAAATAGAACGTGCATACTCAATTGCTCCTGCTCGATCCACATGCTCCCCCATCACTTTAACGCCTTTGCCTCCCGTGAGACCTATTGGTTTAATGACAAGATCCTCATCATGAGAGGATATGAAGTCAACAGCTTCGGCAGAGTCCTGAAAGATCCGATATGCCGGAAGCCCGTCAACCTGATATTCCTTCATCAACCTTCTGCAGAAAGCCTTGTCTGTCTCTATCCGGGCTGAAGCCTGTGATGGACCGAGACATCCGATACCGAGTTTTTCCAGAGCATCAACTACACCGCATTGAAGGGGAGCTTCCGGACCTATAACCGCATAATCAATCCCCACCTCTGTTGCAAAGGAGATGATACGCTCAACATCAGTCTCCTGTGCGATACTATACCCGTAAGAGAGTGTCGCAATACCAGGATTACTATTGGACATTACAGCATAGATGACGGTATTTGGGTTGCAGGAGAGTGCTCTGGCTATTGCGTGCTCCCTACCGCCGCCACCTACAACCAGAAACTTCATGGCCATGTATTTGACACCATTCTACTAATATATATCACTTCTTCAGGAGATTGCTCACCCATGCGAGGGGGAAGAGCTCGATTCCATGCCCGGCAAGGAACGAAGCTGCACCCTGCTCACGATCGACGACTGTCACAACCCGATCAATGACTCCGCCCGCCCGCCTCAACTCTTCTACACCATAGAGCGCAGACCCGCCCGACGTCGTTACATCCTCAATGAGCAGTACACGCCTGCCTGCAACATCGCCGATGACCCGGGCAGCTTTTCCATGATCCTTCTCAGTAGCCCTGATGATCGCATAGGGCTTTCCTGATGCAAGCGATACGGCAACAGCAAGAGGAACACCACCAACAGCCACACCCGCAATAAGATCAAACTCGAACCGTTCCGAGACGACGCGCCCGATAGCAGCAAGCAGTACCGGATTTGTCATTGCATGTTTAATATCCACATAATACGAGCTTTTTTGACCAGATGCAAGTGTGAAATCACCAAATTCGATCGCATGATACTGGATCAGGAGAGACGATATATCGATTACCATGGTACCTCTTTTATGCCGAGTACATACCCAAGAATATTTGCACCGCGATGAAGGAGGGGAGTTATGATCAGAATGGCAAGAGCAATCGGGAGCGTGATCACAGATTGCACCCATCCGGGATCAACGATCAGGACCAGAACAAATGCACCGATGACGAGGTCGTACTGATCAGCAATCGGCCATTTCTCTCCCCTTCCAAGACCACGCCGCCTCTTGAAGAAACTTTTAACGAGATCTCCAAGGAGCGCACCAATTGCAAAGAGAATGACAGAGAGGAAGGTATGTGCCGGTAAAAAAGATATATTGACCATAGACTGGAGGAGGATCTGGAGAAGACCTATCGCAACACCACCACCTATTCCAAATATCAGGCCCCGGATCGTTTTTCCATCACCAAATATACGTTTTCCATCACTCCAGCACCTCCCTCCATCAATCGGCCTCCCACCACCGGTTGCAGCGGCAACAGGGTTTGGGACATATGCGGGGAGCATTACCCAGATAGCAGATATAACAAGTAAAAGGAGCGAAACGATACTGATACTGCCCATATCATAAGTACTATGGTGGAAGGTTTAAAAAATACTGTATCATATACTAGATTGAAGGTAATCGCGGGTGATTGAAGAATGCTGATCAGAAAAACAAAAAGCATCTGCCCCATCTGCAAAGTGGTGCTTGATGCTGATCTTATCAATGAAGATGATGCTATTTGGATCCGCCGTGTATGTCCGGAACACGGCCCCTTCAGGTCACTTTACTGGTCAGATGCCATCATGTTCAACCGGTTTGATATATACAACACCGTCGGACAGGGTATTAGCAGCTCAAAGACACCAGAAGAGCGGAGAGGGTGTCCATATGATTGCGGTCTCTGTGACCAGCATCGATCAGGAACTCTGCTTGCCAATGTTGATGTAACCAATCGATGCAATCTCAATTGTGATTTCTGTTTCGCGAATGCCCGCGCGTGTGGATTTATCTATGAACCGACATTTCAGCAGATAGAAGAGATGTTCATCAACCTCCGCGCCCAGAAGCCTGTTCCTCCACCCGCGATTCAGTTGTCAGGCGGTGAGCCGACGATGCGTGAAGATCTTCCGGAGATCATCAAAAGGGCTAAGGAGCTTGGGTTCAATCAGGTGCAGATCGCAACAAACGGCATTAAGCTCGCCCAGGATGAAACGCTTGCACAGAAGTTGAAATATGCCGGAGTATCAACAATATACCTCCATTTTGACGGAGTGACCAAAGAGACAAACCCCTTCCTTGAAGTGAGTAAGAGAGCTATTGAGAACTGCCGCAAAGAGAAGATCGGGATCGTCCTTGTTCCGACAATTATTCGTGGGAAAAACCACCATGAAGCAGGTGCGATCATCTCATTTGCCGCAGATAACATTGACGTAATCAGAGGGGTAAACTTCCAGCCGGTAGCATTTACCGGTGCGGCAAGCAATGACGATATCTTAAAAGAGCGCATCACCATCCCTGATCTCTTAAAAGGCATTGAAGAACAGACCGAAGGCATCCTGAAGGCAAAAGACTTCTATCCGATCCCCTGCGTAGAACCGATCATCGATCTTGTGAAGTCATATACCGGACGCCAGCAGATACAGTTCACCGCTCATCCCCACTGTGGTGCGGCAACCTATCTCTTTGTTACCGATCACGGGATGGTTCCGGTGAACAGGATGATTGATGTGGAGCCTTTCTTTAAATCAGTCGAAACGATAGCAGCAGGTTTGAAGAAAGGTGGAACCATCAGCAAGTACAGAACCCTTCTTGAAGGGGTCAATAGTCTCAGACACACCCTGAAGAAAGATGGGGACGAAACGATAGATTTCTATGGGCTTATTGCAAACGCGCTCATCCATCAGAACTTTGATGCCCTCAGAGAGTTCCACTGGAATGCCCTCTTTGTTGGCACCATGCACTTTATGGATAACTACAATTACGACATTGACCGGGTGAATCGCTGCTGTATTCATTATGCAACCCCTGACGGGCGGATTATTCCGTTCTGCAGCTATAATAGCGGCCCTGTATGGCGGGAAGAAGTCTGGAGAAAGTATGCGCTCAAAACAGATGATGAGCCGGAGTCCCATCCATGATCCGGATTATCCCTAAACCAACCGACAGACCAGATGATAATTCCACACAGATGGTAAAAAATGCCCTTGATGCAATGGGTGCTGAGTATGAGATCCTTTTATTGCGTGATCAAGATCCCTTCAGAATTTCATATCATAACGATCTCATCTGGGTCTGCGGTATACGTCAGGACGGTATAGAGTTTGAACGTATCAAAGCACTTTCACTGAAAAACCGGCTTGTCAACACCCCTGAAGCTATTGCCACCTGTGCAAGCAAGGTGATGACGTCCGCTCTCCTCGTACATCATGGGGTCCCGACACCAGAGACTCTTTTTACAGGTTTGCATTCAGATGTCGATGCATTTCTGGGGAGGCACGGTAAAGCTGTCTATAAACCGGTATATGGATTTGACGGGGATGGGATCTTCCTCTTTTCGAATACAGCAGATCTCGCCGATCCACCCTACTATGTCCAGGAGTATGTCAAAAACGATCGCGATTTCCGGGTATTTGTCATAGGGCATCATGCAGTAGGAGCAATTTACCGGCAGTCACCTCACCTGACTCATAATATACATAAAGGAGGGACAGGCACCCCTGTAGAGATCGATCCTGCCATGCGTGCAATCTCAGAAGCCGCAGCAAAAGCAATCGGAATTGACTATTGCGGCGTTGATCTCTTAAAAACAGATGAAGGCTATACCGTCCTTGAAGTAAATGGAACCCCGAACTGGCACTGTATGTCAGCACCGATACCACAATTACTTGCAGAATATCTTGTAGAAGAAGAAGGAAAATGTTGAGTGGTGCTTTACTGAGCACACTCAATTTCTTTGAGAGTTTTTTCAGCCAGTTCTTTCATTCTTGACGAGATCCTCCCAGAAGATGCAAGCTCTACGTCTTTCATTGCGTTTGCAAGTTCTGTTGCCAGAATGAAGATGGCATATTTATGCTCAAGTTTACTTTTATGAACCTGTGTAGGGTTGATCTTCAGGGCATGATACTGAGGAAATGACAGCTCGGGACTTCGGTCTTCGAAGTAATCCTTAATGTCAGACAACATCTGGTGGAGGGCGATCAACTCATCTTTGTGCATTTGTATCACCGTTAAGTACGATGGTGATGGCTGGGAATAAAAGGATATGGATTAAAAGATAAAATTATAATACTAGTTCATCTTCACCATACGTAAAGATGCAGGTCGTTTTACAATTCCTGAAAAGTTGGGTGCTGCGATGAACTCAAGACCTTTCTCAGCAACCACATCAAGCATCTTCTGATCCACCGTCAAATCAAAGATAACACCTGCACTCTCATCCCCATACTTTTCAAGAAGCCCCCTGAAATCATCTGGAGAAAAATCGTGGATCTTCGAGAGATCGGGAGAGAGAAATCTTCCAAGGCCACTCCCGCGAATTTCCTGAATATGTCCGCCAAGTGTAGTCAGAGCCGCTTTCTCCTCCCCCATAGAGGGTAAGGAGTGATCATCAGATACATCAAAACGGAGATCGTCATTGACCTTCTCATCAGCACGTTCAACAGGACCTGGATATAATGTGGGTTGGGCACCATACTGAGAACCTGTCTTTCGTGTCTCTCTGTCGATCTGATCCCGCACATACTCAACCGGCACTTTATTCCGCAATGCCTTGACAATCTCTTTTCGACTGAGGTCTTCGACACTCTTTCCTCGTGGAGGGTAAGCAACAAAGTCAACATCTGCAATCTGGAGGAGTTCCCGCAGGATCAACTCACCACCCCGATCACCATCTACAAAGACGGTTGCAGTCTTCTTTTCACAGAGACTGACGATGATGCCAGGGACATTTGTTCCTTCAACTGCAACACTATTCTTAATCCCATAGCGAAGAAGGTTCAGAACATCAGCTCTACCTTCAACAATGATGATCGCATCGGATTCTTCAACATTCGGACCTGCAGGTACCCGTTCCTCCCCAATCATACGGACTTTTTCTATCCTGATCGATTCCCGCACCTCATCAAGGAGATCCTGAGAGTCTATCGAGTCCTCCTCAAAGGCATCAAGGAGGAGCTCCTTAGCCCGTTCGATGATCTTCTTCCTTTTGGCTACCCTGATATCTTCGATGCACTCGACATGGACCCGGGCGACACATGGACCGACCCGATCGATCGTCTCAAGTGATGCAGCAAGGATGGCCGTCTCTGCCCGGTCAAGTGATGAAGCAATAAAAATATCACCAGTAGTCTCACCTCGTCTGCTGACGATCTGAACATCAATTCGTCCGACCCTTCCGGTCCTCTGGAGATCACGGAGGTCGAGATCTTCTCCGAGCAACCCTTCTGTCTGGCCAAAAATGGCACCGACTACATCGGGTTTCTCAACCACCCCCTCTGTTTCGAGATGAATCTGAATAAGATACTTAGTCGTATCAGGTGAATACATGTAAACGCACCCCCATCGATCATGCAATGAATGCTACGCCTGATCATAGGTAAATAACTATAGAGAGTTACATTTACTTAAAGTAACCCCTGAGGATAAGTTTAGGAGAAGTACTAAACAATCCCTGCCGATTATCACTCATCGAAAAATGGCCTGAGAATTTCTATTCCCTGTAAGAGGGTCATATTGGCAATCCGGATCACCTTTTTAGATGACTGGTGCCCTGACATAATATTGACTGATGACCTGGGCACATGCATACTATCAGCAACAAGATCGATGATTGCCGTATTTGCCCGACCATCAACAGGTGGTGCTGTCACCGCAACACCGATAGTTTTGCGCCAGGGATTGTACCCTGAGGGGAATACATTCCTTCCCGATCCCGTTTGCACTTCAATTTTAATCAAAAGACCATCGTCTGTTGCCCGGAGTGCATCAATAAAAGAATCCATGCTATATGTAGGTAGATGTCACCCGGTGATAACTGATAGCGGTCATCGGTAGCTGCTGCCATTCCTCCCGTAACAAACCCATCACCGGGTGATGCCTGTCGCGCAAACGGGTTGTCCCATGGCTCATCTCATGACATACGTCATATTGATCACCTGGGGACCTATGAATGCGCATCTGTTGGCACAGTATTAAATGTGTTCCCCAGGCAGATAACCTCTTCCCGTAACCCAGCCTCCGGAATCATATGAGTAATCTCCATCCCGATAGGCAACCCTCCCCTTATGAATGACGAGAGTCGGGAATACCCCCATGCGACCTTCAAACGGAGTCCATCCCGCCCGGGAATGGAGATTGTCAGATCTGATCGTCTCAGGCTGCATCGCATACAGAGCAAAATCTGATCGTTCACCTGGCGCATATCCGGCAGGAGGTATTCCAAGAACCCTGCATGGTGCAATAGCAGTCTTCTCTACGAGAGAATTGAGCGTTATCGTCTTCCTGACCACCTCATTCATCAGGAGAGGAAGCATCGTCTCTACACCAGGAAGGCCGGAAGGAGCATCAGCAAACGAAACAGTCTTCTCGGATCTGGTATGAGGAGCATGATCCGATGCAATGAGATCGATGCTGTTCCATGAAGAGAAGAGAGCCCTTCGATCTGATTCCGGGCGAATTGGAGGGTTAACCCGCGCGAATGTGTCTTCAGGTGCGAAATCCTCAATAGCAAGGAAGAGATGGTGCGGAGTAACCTCCTTTGATCCGGGTGCAACTCTGAGTGAAGCAGTGGAGCTGATATGGCAGATGTGTGGTTTCATTCCGATCGGCAGTATCTCACCAATCAATCCAAGAGCCCGGGCTTCACCATCCGGGGAACGGATCCGATTATGAGCGGTGAGATCTGATGGAGATCCCGGTCCGACCTCCTCGGAATGGATGGTAGCAAGAGCACCAAGTGAGTGTATCTTCTGAAGAGAGACCTTCAACTCCTCAATTGTCAGTGCATCACCATAACTTGAAGGTGCAGCAAAGATCTCTCCGAATGCCATCGCGCCCGCTTTCCAGAGGGGGAGAGGATCAGAGCCCGGAGAGACGCCTGCATTCACAGCAAAAGAGCAGAGTGCCCCCGTCTTCGCCTCTCTGATCCGATCAGTATACGCCTCCTGAGTGAGGAGGGGAGGAATCGTATTTGGCTGGTCAACGACCATTGTCACACCCCCGGCAAGAGCGGCCATTGTCCCCGTCCGCCAGTCCTCTTTGGCAGACTGCGGTCCCCCACGCATATGAACATGCATATCGGTTGCTGCAGGGATGCAGAGGAGACCATTACACCTGATATCCTCATGCGCTCTTCCAGCACTTCCGACACTGACAAGAGCGCCATCCTGAAACGCGAGATCGGCAATTCTTCCATCAGGAAGGGTAGTACTGCGAAGAACCAGATCTAACATACCCTCGGCACCGGATCACCAAGCGGCGGCTCGACGAACCGCTCTCCTCCGATCTTCGTCTGCATGATAACACGTGATCCGGAGACGACCCGACCGATAATCGCAGCTTCACGACCAAGAGGATGAGACCGGATAGCGGAGAGGACTGCCTCTGCATCCTCTGCTGGGACACCCATCACCACCTTCCCTTCGTTTGCAACCTGCAGGGGATCTATTCCAAGGATATCAGCTGCAGACCGGATGCTGCGCCTGATTGGAACATGCCCTTCATCAAGGAGGATTCCAACACCACTCTTGGTTGCCATCTCATTGATTGCAGCGGCAAATCCGCCACGAGTGGGGTCTTTCATCGCATGAATATCTCCGGCATGAAGTGCAAGATCAACGATCGGCCAGACCGGTGCCACATCAGATCGCAGTTGATCACCCAGGTTGAACCCCTCCCGATATGAGAGGAGCGAGATGCCGTGATCACCAAGGGTTCCGGAGACGATGATACAATCTCCTTCCTGAAGAGTACAGTCACGAACCGGTCTCTTTGAGATCACGATCCCTGCAGTATTGATGATGATAACTACAAGAGATCCACGTTCTATGACCTTGCAATCTCCTGTAACGATACTGGCCCCAGCTTCTCCTAGTGCCTGATCCATCGAAGCGACAATTCTGACAAGATCATCAATTGGGAAACCCTCCTCGATCACCATAGCAGAGGAGAGGGCAATCGGACGGGCACCCATCACTGCAAGATCGTTTACTGTGCCGCAGACAGAGATTCGTCCGATATCACCACCAGGAAAAAAGAGCGGCCTGACGACATGCGAGTCGGTGGTAAAGACAATATTACTGCCATTAATCGGGATGACAGCACCATCGTCGAGGGATTCAAGGCCGATACCACCGGCATTGTTATGAGAGAATGCTGTTAACGTTCTGAGAAGTTCACCCATCACCTCTCCGCCGGCACCATGCATAAGATTGACTTTCATCATTATTCACCAGTATCTATCTCAATATTCTTTACAACAATCTCTTTTCCCGAGACGAGGGAGGGTAGTTTTCCACAGTCAGGACAGACATAGATCTCGTTTCCCTCATACCCACAGACACAACAGGTACGCGGAAGAACAATCTCGCAGACTATCTTTGCCCCACGCATCACCGGATCGTCTTCAGCGATTGTAGTAAAGAGAAAACAGACCTGTTCCGGGTTAATCATGGCCATCTGGCCGAAAGAGACGGTGATAGTAGTTACGTGCCCTGCATTATGATCAAGGGCCGTTCTGCGTGCTGTCGCATAGATGTCATAGGCTATGCCGTATTCATGCATCAGGCACCCATGGCCTCATAGCATTGCCGGAATAACTCTCTGGTCTCAAGCCCTTCCTCTCGTGAAAGTCGCTGAATGGCAAATCCGACATGGACCAGGACGAATTCCCCGACCTTCACATCAACGAGATCAAGCCGGACCTCATGCTGGAGATCGCCGAAGTCGAC
>NZ_JAUSCG010000129.1 GCF_030651615.1 Methanocalculus sp. | reverse complement strand
ACCACAATCAGGGAGGGGAATGAGTTTGCATCGGAAAGGATCTCCGCAGGTTATAGCGGTACTGATAAAAGGAAGTTTGTATACCATCCAACGCCTGACCATCGCTATATTCTTGAGCTCAGTTATTTCGATGATGAGATCAAGCTGATACGTCAGGACCTCAGATATACTGAAACTGCAGAAACGATCCGGGAGATGAATCCACATCTTACTTCAGTCCGGATCTTCAATTTCATCGGCCATGAAGTCGGGAATACTTCATATATTCTGGATAATGAGCGTACCGCAATCATATCACGGGTGCTTTCATCAGGCGAGGACTATGAGGTGGTCAATCCTTCAAGCGGGTTGGTTGCCCGATACATCTTCATTGATTTATCAAATGATGTTACTCCTCATGAGATGGATCTTGTCGCCGAACTGATCTATTCAACTGCCTCGATAAATACCCTGCTTCTGAAGGTTCTCCATTCACACCTTTTCATCGGAGTGATTGCCCTTTTAATCGGTGGTGGTCTTGCATTCTCCACTACAATGTACTTCACAAGACCCATTCAGTACCTGATGGAAGATACAGAGGAGATACGGCAGGGTAATTTTAGTCACCCGATCCGAATCTCAAGTCTACCTGAACTCCGCTCTTTCTCCCTCTCTCTCCAGGAGATGGTAAGGAAACTCAATGCAATGATGACAAGTCTGCAGGATTCCGAGGAGAGGTACAGAAGTGTTGTTGAGGATCAGACGGAGTTGATCTGCCGTTTCCTCCCGGATAAAACGATCGTCTTTGCAAATAATGCATACTGCCGGTATTTCAGCCTTGATTGCACTGGCGTTATCGGAAGTAAAATCACTCTCGATCTCCACGAAGGTGATATTCAGAAAGTCCGCACCTCTGTCTTCTCCCTCACGACAACAGATCCTATAGCTACGGTTGATTCACGGATAATCACCCCCGATGGCAGAATTTTGTGGCAACGTTGGAATATAAGGGCGTTCTTTGATGGAAACGGAGAGACTATCGAATATCAGGCAGTTGGTCGTGACATCACCGAGGTGAAGGAGGCAGAACGGGCACTGCGGGAGAGTGAGGAGCGGTACCGTTTCATTGCAGAAAATACTGCAGATAGTATCTGGATTATGGATATGCATCAGAAACTGAAGTACATCAGTCCGTCCGTTGAACGGATCAGAGGATTTTCGGTTGAAGAAGTCCTCTCCCAGTCGATAGATGAGATGATGACCCCTGAGTCGTGTGCATATATTGAAACTCTCTTTCAGACCGAGATGGATCGTGAAGCTGCAGGTGACGCTGACCCTGACAGAACATTAACAATTGTGACCAGGGAGTACCGTAAGGATGGAACGATCATCTGTCTTGAGAGTTCTATGAAATTCTTACGGGGTGCTGATGGCAAGCCCATTGGTATCATCGGGACCTCTCGTGATATAACCGAGAAGAAGAGAGCAGAAGAGGCATGGGAGGAGGCTTTTGCTCAGATTGAGGATAATATCTACCAGTTCTCCATCTTAAATGATCAGATCAGAAATCCGATCTCGGTGATCATGGGGATCGCTGATCTTGGGGGTGGAGAAGAGATGGAGCGGATCATCGAACAGGTGAAGGTGATCGACGAGATCATATCCCGATTGGATCAGGGTGTTCTTGAGTCCGAATCTATCAGATCGTTCATGAGAAAGCGATATCCGGTTGATGATAAACGACGATCAAACAAATGAAGGAGAATTTGTGGTAGAGTATGTATCATTCACCATCAGAGAGATCCTACCTCAAAAAATCCACATCCCTCAAATGAGCGGCGGGACGTCTGGAAAACAGAGGTGATTTCATCTTGGAAATATAATCGGATATAATCTTAATTGCTCTTAAATCTCGGTTTAAACGACAAATCCTCATTATATTAGGTCACCCGATATCTGCACCAAATAAGAAAATCAGATGTATGATTTCAATAGGTAGCGGTTTACGTAGAGCTGGTGAGGGTTATTTGGATACGACATATCAATCAGGACTGGGGAGTATGCATATCCTCCATGTCGATGATGAGCCGCTTTTTCTTGAATTGACGAAGATCTATCTTGAAAGAAACGCAGGTGTTAAAGTCACCCATTGCACTTCTGCGGCCGAGGCTCTTGATCTTGTTGAATCAATTGAATTTGACGCGATCATCTCTGATTATGAGATGCCGGGTATGAATGGGATTGAACTCCTCTTTGAACTGAGAAGTGCTGATATCACCACCCCGTTCATCATCTTCACCGGGAGGAGCCGGCAGGACGTTGTGATCGAGGCGCTGAATAAAGGTGCAGATCTCTATATTCAGAAAGGGGGTGATGCCAGATCACAATTTGCCGAACTTGGCAATGCAGTTGCGCGGGCTGTTTTGAAGTACCGGTTTGAAACCGAGACTCATGAATCAAAACGGAGGATTGCCGATATCTTCCACCACCTCCCGGATGCCACCTTTGCCATAGACTGCTCGGGTCGTGTTATTGCCTGGAACCGGGCGATGGAGAAGATGACGGGGGTGAAGGCAGGAACGATCATCGGGAACGGTGACCAGTCCTATTCGGTTCCCTTTTATGGAGTCGCACGACCAACTCTCGTTGATTATATCCTACATCCTGATGACGAGATCCCTCTCTCATACCTGCTTCTCAGAAGGGACCAGGGAGAGATTATTGTTGAGACTGAAACGGCGACGTTACGAGGGGAGCCGGTTGTTCTCTGGGCAAAGGCAACCCTCCTCTATGATAAGAACGGGGAAATTACCGGTGCAATTGAGTCTGTTCGTGATATTACAGCACAAAAAAAAGCAGAAAAAGCTCTCATTGCAGCCGATGAATATCGGCGAACCCTGATAGAGGCGCATATCGATCCTCTCGTGACCATCGCAGCAGATGGGCGGATAGAAGATGTGAATGCAGCGACTGAGGTATTGACAGGCAGGACGAGAGATGAACTTATCGGGACCGGGTTCTGCTCACTATTTACCGATCCCGTATCGGCAGAGGGGATATGCAGGAGAGCATTTGCCGGAGAAACGGCAAGAGAACACCCTCTCCATGTCAGAAATGCCGATGGAGAGATCCAGTTGGTCATCTTTTATGGAACTTTATATCGGGGAAGGGATGGAGTGGTCAGGGGTGTATTTGCCGAATTGCATGAACCGGTCCCCTGTTCCTGTAAGGACGGAGGCTGTGCCTGTTCGGGGGAGGATCAGTCCGCATCTACGATTCATCTCGACATCATTAGCCATGATCTTGCAAATGCACTCTCTACTGCATCTGGATATGCTGATCTCCTGAACGGGATGGTGGATGGAGAGGCGGGCAGGATTGCAGATGCTATAACTCTGACACTCAGAAGGGGACAAGAGGTGATCAGAAGAATAAATAGCGTAAGAAGGTTTGGGATGATCAGAAACGGCAGTGCAGGTATCCGGTTCATCCCGCTTGATCGCGTTATCAAAAATGAGATCCTGCATTTTCCCGGAATTTCAATAGTATATGAAGGGACAGAAAGTATTGTGCTGGCAGATGACCTTGTCGGGGAGATACTCTGGAATCTCCTTGATAATAGTGTCAGGCACGGAGGGTCAGGTGTCTCGATCCGTATCGTTGTATGGGAGGAGGGCGATTCGGTGACTGTTTCGGTTGAAGACACAGGACCTGGTATTCCACTTGGGAAGAGATCGACTGTTGTGTCCGGAGGAGAAGGGCATGGACTCGGTATCATCCGGGAGTTGGTCACAAGGTATGGGGGTGATTTCAGTATCTCTGATCGGGTCTCCGGAAAGCCGGGTGAGGGTGCAAATATCCGGTTCTCTCTCAGAAACGCGTATGGAGAGGATGGCACGATCAGATCAGATGACGGAGCCCGTGTACTGGAGGTACAGGGAAGCACATCTCTGTCGGGCGGGGCGGAGTAGTGTTGCTTTGGCAGGGTGCCGGATATGAAACGAACCAATCTTATGGTGCAATTCGATTCTGAAGGGAGATGATTCTATCTCAGCCTCCGAACTGATGATGTCGCGATCACCTCTCCCTGATCCGGCTCCTCACCCACAAAAGGTACAATTACTCGAAAGTCGTTACTCTATAAATAGCGGGGATCTGGACATGACAAAACAGCGGGTATGGATAGTAGAGGATGAATCGATTGTTGCGATGGATTTGAAACAACGCCTTCAGGCACGGGGTTATGATGTTCTTGGCATCTCAAGTTATGCTGAAGATGCCGTCGAGAAGGTTCGCCAGCATA
>NZ_JAUSCG010000126.1 GCF_030651615.1 Methanocalculus sp. | reverse complement strand
AAGTCCTCGGGCTCGATTCAAAATTGTAATATCGAAATCTATTTCTTATATTTTTCATAAAAAGAGTAATGGAGGAATCCGATTGGTAGCTGTTGTTGATAAGGAGAAGTGTACAGGTTGTGAAACATGTGTGGATGTCTGTCCGACTGCCGCCATCTCAATGAATAATGAGAAGGCAGTTGTTGATGCAGATACCTGTGTTGACTGTGAAACCTGTGTGGATGAATGCCCATCTGAAGCAATTCATATGGAATAATACACTCTTTCCTTTTTGGGGAGGGGTTTGAAAAAATAAAAACTCTAACCTTAAATATATTCTCACCCTTACTTCTTTTACTCATGATCAATGTTGGAGTTCTTGGTGCTACAGGTGCCGTTGGACAGCGGTTCGTTCAGTTGCTTGCGAATCACCCATGGTTTCATCTCACAACACTCACCGCATCTGAACGGAGTGCTGGGAAACCCTATGGGCGGGTCGTCAACTGGAGGCTGGACGCTCCCTTCCCGGAGGCAGTAGCAGATAGTGTTGTCAGCCCGACAACGGTAGAGGCAGTAAAAGATCTCGATATCGTCTTCTCTGCTCTTCCTGCAGACATTGCAAAGCCGCTTGAGTCGGAGATTGCCGATGCAGGCGTTATCGTCTGCAGTAATGCTTCATCTCACCGGATGGATCCGACTGTGCCTCTCTTGATTGCAGAGATTAATCCCGATCATATTGGTCTTATCGATCTTCAGCATGACCGCGGGAGAGATGGTTGTATCGTGACAAATCCAAACTGTTCGACCATCATGCTCACCTGCTCTCTCGCCCCCCTCATGAGACATGGAGTTCGTGATGTAAAAGTCGCGACACTTCAGGCGATATCCGGTGCCGGGTTTGAAGGAATCCCGGGGATGGCCATATATGATAACGTCATCCCTTACATCGGATCAGAAGAGGAGAAGATGGAGGCAGAACCAAAAAAGATCCTGGGTACATTCAACGGAGCTGAGATCATACCGGCAACATTTCCGATCAGTGCAAGCTGTAACAGGGTGCCGGTAATAGACGGTCATCTCCTCTCGGTCTGGGTTGATGCGGGATGTAGCCTTTCAGAGGCAAAAGAGGCGTTCAAAAGCTGGAGAGCCCCCTTTATCGGGCTCCCAACCCAGCCCAAAGAGACCCTCCATATCTTTGAAGAGCAGCCGGATCGTCCACAGACACGTCTCGACCGAAACAGGGGTGATGGGATGACGGTATCAGTCGGACGAATTCGGGAGGGCATCCGTTATACCGCCATGGGGCATAATACCATCAGAGGGGCTGCAGGCTCTTCAGTACTGAATGCTGAATTATTAAAGACAAAGGGATATATCTGAGGGATCATATGCAGACAGATAACACAGTATTCGTTGGTAACAAGCCGGTCATGAATTATGTACTGGCAGTTGTGACACAGTTCAATAATGGCGCAGATCTGGTTGCTATCAAAGCACGGGGAAAAGCAATCTCCCGGGCGGTTGATACCGCTGAGATCTCATTAAACCGTTTTCTCGAGGGTGTCGGAAAAAAAGAGATATCCACAGCAACCGAAGAGATTGAGACAGATACCGGCAGAACAAATGTATCGAGTATTGAGATCATCCTCACCAGATCGCTCTGAATTGAGCATGATCGTTTCAACAACTTTTTTTAATGGTTACGTTATCCAACCAGAAACACTATATTTAAATAAAACATATAGTATATCATGAGAACAGGCATTATACTCGCATTTTTCATGCTTCTTTGCAGTTGCTGTATGCCTGTTGCCGCTCAGACAGACTCACGGTACAGTTATATTACCTTCGATTCCGTGGATATTTCTCTGGAAGAGACAAAGGCAACCGTGACTGTTGATTATTCAATCGACTCAGGTGTTCAGATACTTGTGATGTTCCTTGGCAATCAGGATCTGAAGAATAAAATAGAGCGGGCAATGAACTTCAAGGGAGCTACTGTTAAAACAGCAGACCAGAATCGTGCTGTTCTTGAGGTCGAGTCAGCCTCATATGATTATGGAGATAAATCATACTGGTTCCCTCTTCACACGTTTCTGGTAACAATACCAAAAGTAACCATTCAGACACCACAGACAACAAGAGAGATGTTTATGGTGCAGGAAATGAATGAAGGGATCGGCTATTTCGCGAAGATACAGCCACAACAGGAAAAATAATGATCCCTTCACCCATCTAGATTCGCTCAAAGTCGATGAATCCATTCTCAGGATCTGTCTTCAACAGGCGTACCCTGACTTTACGGCCGATTTTTAGTCCTCCTTCATTCATCATGACCCGACCTTCAACCGGGGGATCAATGATCCTGACATAGGTTCCTTTATCAGCGGCCCCGGTAACAAGGCCTTCAAAAATCTCACCGATCCGATCTTGCAGAAGGACTGCGGCTGCCACTTTTCTCATGAACCGCTCGACCTTCTTTGAAGCCTTCTCGGTAGCTGAGAGGTGTTCTGCCAGACCGTTTAATTCATCAAAAGTATAGGGTGCAGGGCTCTTTTTGAGTATCGCTTTTGCAAGTCGCTGGATGATCAGATCTACATACCGGCGGTTTGGTGCAGTTCCATGCGTATAATCCGTGACTGCGAGGGCAAAATGGCCGACTGATTCTTCGTTTGGACCAACTGCGATATACTCTCCAGGTCCGATGAGC
>NZ_JAUSCG010000110.1 GCF_030651615.1 Methanocalculus sp. | reverse complement strand
ATACCGTATCTATTTCAATCTACAGAGATTTACCCGGATCGTACCTGGTAGAGGGTGGGAGTGACAGATGTATACAAGCAGAACGTTTGGAGCGAAGATAGATGAACTCCCCCTGGTGGTGGATTATCTGGAATCGGCACTCAAAGAGGCGGGTGCAGGAGCGGAAGAGTGCTTTGACCTCCATCTTGCAGCTGATGAAATCTTTACAAACATTGCATTGTATGCCTATGATTCGGATGACGGAGTGATGGAGATCGCGATCACGTCTGATCAGGGTCTCATAACCATCACCTTAACCGATTCAGGCCGGCCCTTTGATCCACTCGCCCTTCCACCACCGGATATCACATCAGATGTCGGGGAGCGCAGGGTGGGAGGTCTTGGCATCTATCTGATCAGAGAGGTGACAGACTCTGTCAGCTATGCCCGGAGAAATGGAAAGAATATCCTCACCATCAAGAAGCGTATCGCATCAGGTCAACTTCCCTCGACGTAAGTCGCGGGTCTCCTGCCTGGTTTACTCATGAATAGAGAGTTCAATTTCTCCTCGCAGGACAGACAAGTACCCCACATTCATCACATGCCTCATGACAGGGCTCCATATGGATGGTGACATAACTCCTTGGAAATTCAAGCTTCAGGTCGGCTTCAAGGTGGTCGGCGAGATCGTGTGCGGTGCTGAGGAGGACATCCTGATCAAACATCACATGAAACTCGATGAACCGCTCAGGCCCTGATCGTCTGGTTCTGAGACCATGAAAATTCACGTACTCTGTACAGTGGGCGATCAGGATCTCCCGTATCCTCCCGACTTCATCTTCAGGGAGCCTCGTATCGAGAAGGTCTCCAAGGGATCTCCTTACGAGGTTGATCCCGGTTCTGATGATCACAAGGCCGACACCAAGTGCGATTATCGCATCAATGATGAGTATCCCGGTGAGGTGAATCAGGATAAGACCTGCAAAGACGCCGACTGAGGTATAGACATCTGTCCTGAGGTGCCAGGCATCGCTCTCAAGTGCGATCGACTCGGTGCGTCTGGCGATCTTCATCATCCTGTGCGAGATGAGTGTATTTGAGAGGGCTGAGACGCCGACTGCAATCATTCCGAGGCCGAGGAGGTCGGGGTCAAGGGTACTCTCGCCACTGATGAGGGCGGTTGCCGCCTCATAGATGATGAAGAGTGCGACAAGAAGGATGAGCACCGCTTCGATGAGTCCTGAAAGGGATTCAAACTTGCCATGCCCAAAGGTATGCTGATCATCTGGCGGGTGTGCGGACGTTCGGACAGCAAAGTACGCAATCGAAGATGCGATGATATCCGTTGCTGAATGGACGGCATCTGAGAGGATAGCAACAGATCCGGTTGCAAGACCGATTGCAAGCTTCAGGATGACGAGGAAGGTGTTGCTTGCGATAGCGATCCCGGCGATGCGGGTCTTTTCATGGGGAGATGGCATTGTTCGTTTTCTGATTAACCTGGGATGAGAAAAAATAACTCACCCCGAAAAGAGAGGGTTACTCCCCACACACCCTCGCAATCGCCTCTTCAAGTCGCTCCATCGATGTCGCATAGCTCATCCGGACCCACCCTGGCGCCCCGAATGCCGATCCCGGTGTCACCGCGACATGCCGCTCTTCAAGCCACTCGGACGCAACAGCGACATCATCTCCACCAACCCGTGCAAACGCATAGAACGCACCGTCAGGGGGGGCACAGGCGTATCCCGCCTTTCTGAGACGGGAGATGACATATTCACGCCGTCTGGCAAACTCATCCCGCATATCCGCCACACAGGACTGGTCCCCGGTGAGTGCCGCAACACCGCCCCACATCACAAAGGTCGTCGGATGCGAGACCGAGTGCTGCTGGATTCGGTTCATATAATTGATCACCGGAGCAGGACCTGCCGCATATCCAAGCCGCCATCCGGTCATCGCGTATGCTTTTGAAAATCCGTTCACCGTCACGGTCCGCTCAGCCATATCATGAATCGATGCAAGCGAGATATGCTCTGCACCATCATAGACGAGCTTCTCATAGATCTCATCCGATAAAGCGAGGAGATCATGATCTGAGCAGAGATCCGCGATCATGCCAAGGGACGACCTCGAAAGGATCGAACCCGTCGGATTCGACGGTGAATTGACGATGATCATCCTCGTTGAAGCCGTGATCAGGTCCGCGAGATCCTCACCGGGCTGGAACGTCTCCGCGTCAAGCGGGTAATGCACCGCCCGACCACCTGCCATCTGGATACACGGCTCATATGACACCCAAGACGGATCAAGGATGATCGTTTCATCTCCGGGATTCAAAGCCGCCTGACAGAGGAGCCGGATCGCATCCTTTGCACCGGCAGTGACGATCAGATCCGCCGGTGTTACCGGGATATGATTCTCAGTTGCAAGTTTCTCAGAGAGTGCGTCCAGCAGTTCCGGAATCCCTCGTGAAGGCGCATAATGCGTCTCTCCGCGACGCATCGCCGCAATAGCAGCCTCGGTAATATGTGCCGGTGTCGGAAAGTCAGGCTCACCTATCGAGAGGCTGATGACATCGATCCCGTTTCGGATCATCTCTTTTGCCCGATCGGCGATCGCCATCGTAGCAGACGGAGTGATAGCACCTATCGCCTTCGAGAGCTGCCTCATGCCAATCGCTGAACGAGTTTTACCGCCGATTCAACTGCTCTCCGGGCGTAGTCAACCCGCTCCTGCGCCTCAAGCCGGGTCATACCCGGTCCTGAAATCCCAAGCGTCACCGGCTTCTCGTACTCAAGCGAGAGGTCGATTATCTTCCGTGACGCATGCTGAACTACGATCTGGTCATGGCCAGTCGATCCCTCAATGACACAACCGATGGTGACAACCGCATCGACATTCCCTTCTTTCAGCATCTTCTTGATGGCAAGAGGCATATCGTATGCACCCGGCACATAGAACCGCTCGATCACTTCTGCACCAAGGAACTTCGCATGCTCTTCTGCTTCGATCTCCATCATATACGTGATGTCACGGTTGAACTCCGCAACGACAAATCCGAGTTTAATCGTCATACTACAACATCTCCCTACTGTCGTGCAGGACCGGCATCAGGGAATCCCTGACGCTGACCAGTCCCCGCATCCCGCTCAAGCTCTTTTGGATACAGAAGGAGCTTGACCGCATTCACCGCATGCTCGCGGGTTCTCTGTTCGAGCAGCCACGCAAGTTCGCGATCATCCTTAGCCTCGTCTTCATGGACGAAGACCTCGATGATATGTTTGTTCGTCATCAGCATGGCAAGCTGAAGCCCCTGGGATGCCTCATGTGCGCAGAGTTTATCCTTATCTTTCCCGCCCGGCATCCCAAGCGCCATCACGAGATCACAGCCACGTTCCTCAAAGAGCTTTTTACAGGCAACCGGGAGATCTTTTATCCCCGGCACCGTATACCGCTCGATCCGAATGGTTGCATGGCGACGGAGCTCATCTATTGCCACAGCACCCATATTCACCCGTGAGAATGTCGTGTCTGCGATCCCGATCTTCATACCAGCACCTCAAGAGCGGCTGATACACCATCTGCCGCCGGAATATATCCAAGTTTCCCAAGGGTTCCCTGAACCGCTGCAACCGTCGCAAGCACTTCAGAGGGGCCTGTTACACCCATCGTCCCGATCCGGAAGATCTTTCCTTTCAGCCTGTCCTGACCGCCTGCAATCTCAATACCCATCTTCTTCACACCGCCACGGAGATCCGGGTCATTGATCCCATCAGGATACCGGATCGCAGTCACCGTATTTGAGGGTGAATGAAGAGCGTCTGAGACCGGAAGAAGCGGGAGACCCCAGGCATCAGCTGCGGCGCGAACCGCATCTGCAAGCCTCCGGTGCCGTGCAATCCGTTCGTTAATCCCTTCCTCTTCAGCCATAAGGCAGGCCTCACGGAGGGCGAAGAAGAGCGGGACCGCCGGAGTATATGGTGTCTCCATCGGGCTCTTGGAAGCAGACTTTCTGTATGCCTTCAGATCAAGGTAATACGGACGTTTTTCAGCGATCCGATCCCATGCCCGTTCCGACACAGAGATCGCCGAGAGGCCGGCTGGTGCGGCGAGGCACTTCTGTGACCCGACGATTGCAATATCAGCACCCCACTCGTCAGCCGCAACATGCTCGCCGCCGATCGAGGTGATCCCATCCATAATAAAGAGGGCATCATGCTTTCGTGCAAGCCTTCCAACTTCCGCTGCGGGATTGAGGATACCTGCCGAGGTCTCGTTATGAACCATCGTGACCACCTCGGCACCACCCTCAAGTGCCTCTGCAAGGGCGTCAAGCATGAGGGGATGGCCCCATTCGGACGCAAGCGTGTTTACATCACCATACTGGCCGCTGATCTCGGCGAGCCGCTCGCCGAACTTGCCGTTGACGAGTGAAACGATCTTTTTGTCAAGACCGACATTTGCGATCGCCGCTTCCATACCGGCTGTACCTGAGCCTGAGAGGACAAAAAGATCGTTTTTTGTCCCGAAGAGTGCCTTGAGAACCCTGACGCAGTCTGCGTAGACGCCCCCAAACTCTTTGCCGCGGTGGTTAATCGCCTGCCGGGCCATCGCGTTTCTGACCCGTTCCGGCATCGGCACCGGTCCTGGCATCATAAGCAATAGTTCGTTCTGCATCCTGATCGTCGGTACTATAAGAAGATAAAGCTCTTAATAGATGGTGAAGACTATGGTAGACGTAGCCGTCATCGCCGGATCTCAGTCGGACGAAGCGATCATTCGCAAAGTCTGTGCAACACTCACAGAATATGGTATCAGCTATGAAGAACGCGTGATCTCTGCACACCGAGATCCGGAAGATCTCGAAGAATATATTAAAAAAAGCGACGCCCGCGTCTTTATCGGTATCGCCGGGATGTCCGCTGCCCTTCCCGGCGTCATCGCCTCAAAGACGAAGAAACCAGTCATCGGCGTCCCTGTGTCGGGGAAACTGATGGGAGGGCTTGATGCACTCCTCTCGATCGTCCAGATGCCAAAAGGCGTTCCGGTTGCCTGTGTTGCAGTAGACGGCGGTGAGAACGCCGCACACCTCGCCGCGCGGATTCTCGGGGTCGCCTGACCCGATACTATTCTTTCTTTTGTAAGAGATCCCGGACCATCTTCACTGCACAGAGATCCCCGCACATCGAGCAGGTCTCACGTTCTGAGTCACGGTCATGGATCTGCTGTGCGTACTCCGGGAAGAGCATCTCGGCATACTGAGCATCCCAGTCGAGATCACGGCGGGCATACGCCATCCTGATCTCCTCAGGAGACTCACTCGCACCACCACGCCGGACGATATCTCCGACATGGGCAGCGATCCGTGCAACCCGTGTTCCTTCGATGATCTCCTCTTTATTCGGGAGCGCCAGATGTTCTGCCGGAGAGACCATGCAGAGGAAATCTGCTCCGGCTGATGCGGCGATAGCCCCACCGATAGCACCGACGACATGATCGTACCCGGTCGCGATATCGGTGACGAGTGGGCCGAGAAGGTACAGGGGAGCATTCTCTGTCACTTCTTTGATCGCCTTCACATTCCAGGCAACCTCATTGATCGGCATATGACCCGGACCCTCGATCATCCGCTGCACATCCGCATTCTGTGCACGATGTGAGAGTCTTCCAAGTGTCAGATACTCAGTCATCTTCGCAAGTTTTCCGCTATCGATGAGTGCACCCGGTCTCATCCCGTCACCAAGGCTCAGGGTAACATCCGCTTCTGCGAGGATCTCAAGGAGATAATCGTACTCGGCATAGAGCGGATTCTCTTCACCTGTTGCTACCATCCATGCGATATGAAACGCTCCGCCCCGGGAGACGACCCCCATCACCCGGGGGTCAAGGTTGAGCGCCTGAAGTGCATCACGGTTCACCCCGCAATGGAGCGTCATGAAGTCAACACCCTCCCTGCACTGCTCACGGATTACTGAGAAGAGGAGATCGGCGGTGAGATCCTGAGCAGATCCCGCCCGCCTGACCGCTTCATAGATCGGTACTGTTCCAACAGCAATCGGGAGAGAGAGGATACGCCTCCGGATATCTTTGAGATCTCCGGCGGTTGACAGGTCCATTAAGGCATCTGCACCTGCTCCGATGGCAGCTTCTGCCTTCACCATCTCAAGTTCCGGATCACACCTCCCCTGCGAGGTGCCGATATTCACATTCACCTTGACGCGGCACCCTGCCCCGATGGCAACAGGGCGGATCGTTCGCCGTGGATTTGCAGGGATGACGATATGGCCGCGGGCAATGGCATCCGCCATCCGTCCGGGGGAGAGACCTTCTGCTAAAGCGATCTCTTCCAGCTCAGGTGGGAGGCCGGAGCGGCACTGCCTGATGAGTGCATGCATAAGAACCATCTGTCTTTGGAACTTATTATTCTGCATGCCCGTCAAGTGGATTCCGGGGAGCGGCTGGCAGGCGAATGCCTACCTTGTCGGGGAGATACTCATTGATGCCGGTATCCTCCCAATGGCAGTTGAACGGTACCGCGACCAGATAAAAACGATCATTCTGACGCATGGCCATTATGACCATACCGCCTATCTTGCAGAGATCAAGGCGATGACAGGTGCAGAGGTCTGTATCCATCGTGAAGATGCAAACGCCCTCATATCAGATGCTGAGAGCCTCTCATTCCAGTTTGGTGGACGACCACCGATGGTTGTACCCGATCAGATCCTCTCCGATGGTGATCGGATAGGCGACCTCCTCGTGCTACATACCCCAGGCCACACCAGGGGGAGTATCTGCCTCTATCATGAAGAGGAACGCGCACTCATATCCGGGGATACAGTCTTTCCCAATGGCTCTTTTGGGAGGACCGACTTTCCGGGAGGGAGTACAGAAGCCCTCAAACGATCGCTTGATCGCCTCGTCACCTTTGAAGTGGAGTCACTCTATCCCGGCCATGAGCGGCCGGTGACAGCGGGTGCAGGGAGGCATCTCATTGCCACCCACCAGTGCCTCCGATCCTACCATGGATAAGGGCATTTACACCCTTATCCTCAAATCAGAGGGAAATGAGATCAGAGTCGGAGCACTCGGAGAGATCACCATACCAAAAGGGTATCTCATCTATGTCGGATCTGCACAGGGGCCCGGCGGACTTATCCGGGTGAACCGTCACCTCCTGGCAGCTCATGACGGAAGAAAACCCCACTGGCATATCGATCACCTCCTTCAGGACCCGTCAATTCGGATCATCGCAACCGTCTCAGCAGCGACGACGGAGCGGCATGAATGCAGGCTGGCTGATGCGGTCGGGGGATTATGTATCCCGAAGTTCGGTTGTTCGGATTGCCGGTGTCAATCACACCTCTTTCTGCGATCCATTGATCCTATCGAGAGCATAGTCCAATCCTTCACCTCCCTCGGCCTTATAGCCGCGATCAGAAGGTATTAGATGTATCAGACGAAGGATACCCCTATGAAGGTCCTTGGGATATCAGGAAGTATGAGAGCGGCAGGGAACACTGCAATACTTGTTCAGGAAGTGCTGAATCATATCTCTGAAAAAGGCATTCCGACTGAGTTCATCACCCTCTCAGGAAAGGAGATTAAACCATGTCTCGGATGTGAAAAGTGCAAGGAAGAGAAGTGGTGCATTAATAAAAAAGATGACTGGTCAGGGATCGCAGAGAAGATGATCCAGGCAGATCTGCTTATTATCGGATCGCCCACCTACTACTTCGATGTCTCCGGTCAGGTGAAGAACCTGATCGACCGGACATATTCACTCTATCATGACCGCCAGCTTGCAGGGAGAAAAGCGGTCGCCATCACCATATGTGCAGACAAAGGGGGAACGCGTGCACTTGAAACCCTTGAAGCATTCCTATCGACCCATGAATATGGGTATCTCGGCCATATCATCGGAAGGGGGTATCTGCCGGGTGATGTCAGATCCGATACCGTCGCAATGGGGTCGGCAAAGGTGATAGCAGATCGGATCGTTTCATATTTTGGAACGCTGGAAGATTGAGCGGATGAATCCTCAAAAGATATCTCTCAGCAACCATTCTGCCGACGGGTATGTCATACCGGTAGGTTCTGTTCACCTGGTTTTTGTCAAAACCGAGATCGGGATGATCGGATGCGGTGCGTTTGATGTTGCCGCCCTTGAGCGGTTTTTGGTTCCGGCTGCAAAGATGAAGCCACGTACCGGGCCATCGATCACCACAATCGAGGAGCTCCTCTCCGCTCAGGTGAAGGAGGTGAATGCTCCGGCAATTGATCGCGGCATCCGGGTTGGGATGAGCGGAAAAGAAGCGCTCGAACACCTCTGATATACTTCAGAGGCCGAGCCGTTCAAGGAAGAGCCGGTGGAACCGCAGGTCCCCACCTAATTCGGGATGAAATGCAAATGCCATATGCAGACCATGCCTGACTGCCACATACCCCTGTGGAACTGAGGCGAGTACTTCAGTTCCATACCCGACACGGGTGGCAACAGGTGCACGGATGAAGATTGCATGGAAGGGGGATGAGAGGCCATTGCATTCGATATCTGCCTCAAAGGACTCACGCTGACGCCCAAATGCATTTCTCTTCACCGTCATATCCATGATCCCAAGCGGCTCAAAGAGGCTGTCGTCCTGCACCTCTGACGCAAGGAGGACCATTCCTGCACAGGTGGCAAAGATCCCGCCCTCATACTGCTGAAGGGGTCTCTGCATCCCCGCCTTATGAATCAAACGCATTATCGTCGTCGATTCGCCGCCGGGAAGAGCGATGCCATCGAAGGTCGGGATATCGGATGCATCCCGAAAGAGAGATACCTCCCCTTTTTCACCAAGAGCCCGCGTAAACGCAAGGGCATGCTCTGAGACATCGCCCTGAAGGGCAAGGACTCCTATCCTACCAGCCACGGGTCTGCAACACCTCGTCCGGGCGGAGGGTGTGGATATCGATACCTGGCATCGCTTCACCAAGGCCACGGCTCACTTCAGCGAGCACCTTTGCATCATTGAAGTGATGAACCGCCTCGACGATTGCTTTTGCCATTTTCTCAGGGTTCTCTGACTTGAAGATACCTGATCCGACGAAGACACCGTCTGCCCCAAGCTGCATCATTAATCCTGCATCCGCAGGTGTCGCGATGCCGCCGGCAGAGAAGTTCACGACCGGGAGGCGCCCACGGGATGCAACATCCTCAACGAGCTCAACGGTCGCCTCGATCTTCCGTGCATATCCTGCCCGTTCCTGAGGATCCATACCTTTGAGCATTCTGATCTCAGACTGGATCGACCGCATATGACGAACCGCCTCGACGACATTTCCGGTTCCGGCTTCGCCTTTGGTTCGGATCATCGCTGCTCCCTCATTGATCCGCCGAAGTGCCTCACCAAGGTTTCGAGCACCACAGACAAACGGCACCGAGAAGAGCTTCTTATCGACATGGAACTCCTCATCTGCCGGTGTCAGCACTTCAGACTCATCGATCATATCGACTCCGAGCTCCTGAAGAATCTGTGCCTCAACAAAGTGTCCGATCCTGACCTTTGCCATCACCGGGATCGAGACCGCTTCTGTAATCTCGACGATCTTTGTTGGGTCAGCCATACGGGAGACACCGCCGGCTTTTCTGATATCGGCTGGCACACGTTCAAGTGCCATCACTGCAACAGCACCGGCTTCCTCAGCGATCACCGCCTGCTCTGCAGAGACAACATCCATGATAACGCCCCCTTTCTGCATGGATGCAAAACCCCGCTTCAGAAGTTCTGTCCCAAACTTCAGCTCTTCGAGTTTCATGGTTTTATATTGATCAACAGAACCGATAAAATATAGCATCACATACTCTTTGCGTTATTCTCCACGCAGAATATTCAGAATTCATACTACCAAGGCGCAGACGAATCATCTTCGATGAAAAAGCATAGTTCCGCTGTGCTATCTCTGAAAAAGAGATGCCCAAAGGCGTTACGATTCATATATGCCAAAAAGTTGTCCTACAAATCCAACAGCATGCATCGGATGCAGCCGGAGATCAACTGCCGGAGATCATTATCCAGAGGATTACAAGGATAACCGCAGCCATCACCGTCACTCCTCTCACAGCAGCAATAACACATCTTCCACCCTGCCTCAGGCTCTGCTTTGGATCTCCGATCCGATAGCCACCCGGTTTCTCAAACCGAATCCCACATCCCCCGGCTATTGCGGCCATCGGGATCCCGCCATTGAAGCCGGGCCTCTTCTTCGCATCACGGCGGAGTATCATCACTGCTTCTCTGCCACGTCTTCGAAGAGTAAACCAGATCACCAGGAGGCATCCGGTGATCCGTGCCGGAATATAGGAGAGGAGATCGTCAGCACGCGCAGAAAACCATCCGAGCCGCTCTCGTTCATCCCGGTATCCAAGCATCGCATCCATCGTATTTGCAGCACGATAGAGTGCTGCACCGGGAAGACCAAGGATAGCGAACCAGAAGAGGGGTGCGATGATCGAGTCAACAAGGTTCTCGGCAACCGACTCATATGCAGCAGACCGAACCTCTTCATCCGAGAGGAGGGTGGTATTTCGGGATACCATCATCGAGACTGCCGATCTGCCTTTATCTGATCCTTCTGTAAGTGCTTCTTCGACTGAAAGGGCATGTTCTTCAAGTGATCGCCAGGCAAACGTGGACTTCAGAAGAAAGGGTCCTGCAAGGAGATACAGCCACCAGGGTGCATAGTACTCCACAATTATACATGGAAGCGTGAAGAGTGAGACGGTCACCATCCAGAAGATGATACCTGCTGCACGCTGGAGAGCGGGTCGGTATCCGGACGGGCGACCCCACCATCCGATGAATCTGCCGATTGCAGCGACCGGATGGTACGGAGTATGGGGATCTCCAAATACCCGATCAAGAAAAAGAGCTGCGATCAGGACGAACCCGGAGAGCGGCATGCGGTGACGACCCCGGCAAGCAGGAGAAGGACGATGGCAACTGTAACAAACGCATCCACCGGTGCGAGGATATCGCCACGGAAGGATAGCCAGATGAGGTACAGAATACAGGCGATGATACAGGGGATGAGGGAGATGAGATGAGGGGATCTCCTCTGAATCACCTCATCTTCTGTCGGAGCCTCTATCACCTCCGGCTGGATGATCGGACAGGCCTTACTCACCACAACCCTGAGTCTGGTAGTTCTGGCACCATATCCGGTGATGAATTCGAGATCAAATGCACCATCCCCGGAAGATTCGCGGACCGGGATTCTAAACTCCTCCTCCCCATCCACATAGAGGTTCTCGTGGAAAAAATCCGTGTATGCCTGTCCGTTCTGCGTTCTGAGTGTTGCATGAGTCGGTGCTCCGTGATTCTTCAGGTGGAGCACCAGATCGCTCCCTGCATCAACAGGTGTCTCACGTGACGACAACTCAATGGTGTTAACACCACGGCGGTTCAGATGCGCTTCAATGACGGTCATACAGGTTGGAATACTCCTATTCGGACTCGGATTCGGGGGGAAGGAGGTTTGGAATACCCTCGTGGACAGGATAATCCACAGAGCAGGCATCACACCGAAGTACACCTTCCAGTATCTCTTCTTCATTCTCCTCGGTTACTGTAAGAGCGATATCGCCTTTACAGACCGGACAACAGAGGATATCCAAAAGCCAGCGCTTCATCGTTTTTTCCTCAGATCAATTATCTGTGAGAGTTCGGGGCCTGTGGAGATGATTGTTACAGGTTGACCTACATCCACCTCTACCTGCCGGATGAAATCCTTTGCGGTCTGGCTGAGCTGATCATAGCTGGTTGCCCCAAAACAGGTGGGATCAACACGGTCAATACCGGTGATCGCAACCTGTGTGCATCCATTGATCATTGCAGAGTAGCGCGCCATCTTCCCGTCCCAGGTTCCTATCCTCCGCTCCCGGTGTGTCACGGTTCCAAATTCCTGAATACCAAGGGCATGGGACTTGTCAAGGCTCATCTCGGTTGAGAACGGACCTTCCCCCACACGTGTCGGAAATGCCTTGAAGACGACGATCACATCGTCGATCTTCGTCGGACCAACTCCATTATCTGCAGCAATCTGGGATGCTGAGGTATCCTTGCTTGTGACAAAGGGATACGTTCCATAATAGAGCGAAATTCCAAAACCCTGGGTGCCTTCAAGAAGAACAGGTTCACCATTATCGATCGCCTGATTCACCTTCTCGGCAACATCAATAATGTATGGAGCAAGTTCCGGGAGATCCTTCGCCTGTCTGGCCACCCTGAGCACACGATCCGAGTTTGCAGGACCGCATCCCGATCCGGTGCTTCCGATCGTCTTGGCAAGGTGTTCACTGCCTTTATCACGGGCGATATGTTCCTCTTCGATGACACCGCACCTGCCGTCAATGAAGATCCTCCCTGAGACCTCAACCTCCGCTACCTCACGGAGAAAGACCCGGGGGTCAACAAGGACACCAGGTCCGATACAGAGATCGGCTTTTGGGTAGACAAATCCGGACGGAACCATCCGGACACCATACTCCTTCTTCCCTACCAGAACGGTATGACCGGCATTTGGACCGACACCACCACGGGATATGACGGTCGGGTGATCCTGATGAGCGATATGGGCAACAATCTTGCCTTTTCCCTCATCACCAAAAAAGCCACCAACGATGATTGTACAGGACATAATCGTATCAGTAGATGTCTGTTGAGTGAGTTGATAAAATAGCACCCTCACCTAATCCTATCACAAATCAGGGGATTTGAGAGAGAGAAAGGAAACCATGAAGAACACCAGTGAACATACGTTCTTTCTGATGACCAGATCACGGATCCCTGATGCACCTGAAGAAGAAAATCCATCTATCATCAACAGATTCAGGAAGAGCGATCATCCCGCTGCATCGCTTGCTCGTGATCTCCTCTGGGTCGCCTGTGTCGTAGGAGGAAGTGCGCTCCTCCTCTTTCTCATCTCCGGAACCTGGCCTGCAGTTGTAACGATAGAATCGGGAAGTATGCTCCCTGAAATGCAGGTGGGAGATCTCGTCTTCGTTGTGGCAGCTGATCGTTATGGACCATTGGTGACAACAGAAGAAGGAAACAAAACGGGCCATCTCTCATTTGGGCATCCCGGCGATGTGATCATCTTCCGTCCAAACGACAATGATCAGGTGCATCCGATCATCCATCGCGCACTCATCAGGGTCACCGCCGAGGAGGCAGCCGAACTGCTGGCCTTTGAGAACCCTCATGGCGGCATCGTCACACAGGGCGATAATAACCCTGTTCCTGATCAGGTGACAACATATCCCGGTATCGGGAGGATTGAACCGATTAAAGACGAATGGATCATCGGAAAGGCCGTATTCAGGGTTCCCCTCGTCGGTTATCTTCCGCTCCACCTCGTTGAGTTTGCAGTACTCATCATCGCGATAATCATCATCCAGGAGCTCGTTGCTTCCAGAAGAAGAGAAAAAAAGTGAGGTACAGGAATGATACGAACACGACAACTGCTCAATGACTGTCTTGGAGGTCACCGGCTCACCCCTGAAGAGGGGCTTCATCTGATCAAAGCGACCGGACGGGAGATTTTTCCTATCTGTAATGCCGCAGACGAACTCCGTGAAGAACGGGTTGGGGATACCGTCACCTATGTCCGCAACCAGAATATCCATATCACCAATATCTGCAAAAACCTCTGCGGTTTCTGCGCTTTCGGACGAAGAAAGGGCGATCCGGATGCATTCTTTGACGATCCGGATAGGATACGGCAGAAGGTGAAGGTTGCCCTCACCCGTGATATTACTGAGATCTGCCTCCTCTCAGGTGTTCACCCCGACTACACGATGGATAGTTATGAGGAGATTATCAGAGTGGTGCATGAAGAGGCACCCGGCATCGATATCCATACGGCAAGCCCGGACGAAGTTGCGTATATTGCAGGAAGAAGCGGCGTCACCACCCTTGATGCGCTTGAACGGCTCAGGGCAGCAGGACTTGGCACCCTTCAGGGAACCGCGGCAGAAATCCTCGTTGACAGTGTCAGGAAGGTTATCTGCCCTGCAAAGGTAGATACAGCCACATGGGTTCGGATCATCAAAGAGGCACATGGTATAGGAATGAGAAGCACATCCACGATCATGTATGGATCTGCCGAGACCCCGGCGGATCGGATCACCCATCTGGATATTCTGCGGTCTATACAGGACGAGACCGGGGGGTTCACCGAGCTTGTCCCCCTCTCCTATCTCCATCAGAATACAAAGCTCTATGATAAAGGACTTGCACCGGCGGGGGCGACAGGCAGGGAAGATCTCCTGATGATCGCAGTATCCCGCCTCTTCCTCGACAATTTTGACCATATCCAGATCCCCTGGGGGAAGTTTGGGATTAAACTCACACAGATCGCCCTCCTTTCAGGTGGAGACGACCTTGGAGGCACGATGTTCTCCGATGATGTCTCAGTCGAAGCAGGAGGAGCCGAGGCCGGATACCTCGATCCGAAGGTGATGGACCGGATCAGCAGTGATATCGGCAGGCGGCTCATCCAGAGGACGACTAAGTATGGACGGGTATAAGATACAGAACTTAATTTCCATACAATTTCGCATCCCAACCATTTTTTTCATTAGCTATCGTTCACTATTCAGGATTATGAATCTTTAAAAAGAAGGAGAAGAATGGGTGGTACATGCCCGCACGGCATAGGAATAACTGACTGGTGGTGAAGGTGGCTGCCCCCGGTGCGACCGTGACTTGCCCGGATGAGATCAAAGAACTCCGTCATGATCATCTGAGAGGTGTGTAGCCGGGTCCAATGGTAGAATTATTGCCTGGAATTCTTTTGGATGGCCGCATCGGAGGCAGGACGCACGCCTTCATCTATTGGATGGGCGATACCGGGATCATATATGAACCGGGTTGTCCATTAGAAAGAATGTCAGTATATTTTATAAATATTTCCCCTATTGCCAAGCATTGATGCCAGTTATGTCGCCGTGCAATGGCGAAATGACTTTATCCGAATCAGGCGATATCTAGTAGAATGCCATCATATCCTGCCGAGGTCACCCGCATCACCGATCTCCTCCGAAAGGGGCCGCGCGGGATGTCTGTTGGTGAGATCGCTGACGCGATTGGAATTAACAGAAATACAGCCGCCAGGTATCTCGATATGCTCCTCGTTGGAGGACAGGTTGAGATGCGGACATTTGGAAAGGCAAAAGTCTTCTTCCTCTCCCAGAGGGTGCCGATCAGTGCGATGCTCAATATATCTTCGGATCTTGTAATGGTGCTTGATTCATATACCCGCATCATTCTTGCAAACGATCAGATCCTCTCCTTCTGCAAGGCATCACGCGAAGATACCATCGGAAGAGACCTTGAAAAGACCAGTCTTGTGATCTTCTCTCATCCAAAACTACTGGAGTATATGAATGACCGAAACGGCAAATTGGGATCAACCGAGGTGATCCGGCTATTGCGGCGAGGGGAGGAGCACTTCTTCCGACAGAAGATATTTCCCACCGTCTTTGATGACGGAGTCCCCGGAGTAACCGTAATCCTTGAAGAGATAACCGAACAGATTGCGGCAGAAGAGGCACTTCGTCAGAGCGAGGAGATGTTTCGAACCCTTGTATCAGATATCAGCGATGTGATCTGGGCAACCGATGGAACCGGTGCTATCACCTACATCAGCCCCCGTTCAGGACCAGTCTGTGGAAGTACCCCTGAAGAGATGATCGGTCGCAGATTCACAGACTTTATGGACCCAAAGGAAGGGGAGAGATTCAGGAGAGAGATTCAACCATTTATCCGGAGAGAGGCCGCATGGCCCCTGGTCGAATGCAATTTTAAAAAGCCGGATGGAGAGGTGATCGCAGTTGAACTCTCTGCAACACCGATCACCGTTCCTGATGTAGAGGGTCTTCCCCTCTTTCTCGGATATCGGGGCGCTTTTAGAAACGTCACTGAAAGGAACCGTGCCATTAAACAGGTGAGGCAATGGAAGAGATTTCTCAACTCAATCGTCGAGAACATCCCCGATATGGTAACGGTTGAAGAGTTGGAGAACCATACACTGGTCTTCTTCAACCGTGCATCAGAGGAGTTCATCGGGGTACCAAGGGATTTTCTCGTAGGTAAGAGGCCGGATCGTATCTTCTCTGAGGAGTATGCCGCCCTCTGGATGAAAACATCAAGAGATGTGGAGAGATCCGGGGAGACACTTGATCTTATCCGGCAGATCGTTTCGGGAGAAGGGAAAGAAGAAAAAACCCTCAGAACAAAGAAGATACCTATCTTCTCATCAAACGGGAAGATGCGCTATATTCTCGGTATAATTACAGATATCACCGAAGAGAAACGGGCAGCCGATCGGATACTGCGTGAGCGGAATCTGGCCCTTCGTTTTGAAGAGGCAGGTACTTTTCAGGAGGCATCAACCCATTGCCTTGAAGCGATGCTCACCCTCACCGGGATGGAGACGGGCGGCATTTATCGTCAGAACGGAGGGGGTGAACTGAAAAGGATCGCTCTGCTGGGAGAAGAACTGATCCCACTGAAATTCCATACATCTGCTCTGATCAATACAGAGGGAGAAGCATACTTCTTCGAAAAAGAGATTCCCGAGGCCTTCAAAGGAGACCTCTCATCCCTTGTTCTCATTCCTGTTACCCCTGATGAGGGGAGGGGACTCTGTATTCTCCTCGCATCACAGAAGAACCTGAGAATACCTGCACACATTCGTGAAGGACTTCAATCACTTATTGCACTCACAAAAACAGGATTTTCGCGTCTCATCGCTGAAGAAAGACTCAAGGAAGAGCGTGATCTTGCAAACAGCTACCTACAGCTCGCGGGCGTTTTGATCGCTGTCATCGGAACAGATGGCAGAATCGAGATGATCAACCGGAAGGGATGTACGACGCTTGGGTACCGCGAAGAAGAGCTGATCGGTGCAGACTGGTTTGAAACAGTCGTTCCGGAGGAGATCCAAGACGGCCTTCATATCCGGTTCAACCGTCTCATTGAGCTGGGGATAGAACCATCAGAAAGTGAAACAAGCCCGATTATCGATAGATCAGGAAGATTACGACAGATCAGATGGCATAACACTCTTATACGGAACAGGGAGGGAGTTATTACTGCGGTTGTCTCTGCCGGAGAAGAGGAGGAGCCTCAGGAACATATTTACTCCGAAGAAGCAACATCCCACCAGTAAGACAGAGAAGATGAGTATAAAACGATCATATCCCCGCAATCTACCATGAGCACCCCTATTCAGGAACCCCTGTTTCTTCCGATCACGGCAAAGGAGAAGGAGAAACTCGGGATCGATACCTTTGATATCATCATCGTCTCAGGTGATGCCTATGTTGACCATCCCTCATTTGCCGCGGCGATCCTCGGGCGGAACCTCTGGTCAGTCGGATATACCGTTGGGATCATCTCCCAGCCGGACTGGCGAAGAGATGAGGACTTTCTCGCCCTCGGTATCCCCCGACTCTTCTTCGCCGTCTCAGCCGGAAACGTCGACTCGATGGTGAACGCCTTCACTCCGAATAAGAAGCGGCGGAACAAGGATACCTATTCACCCGGCGGAATCCCGAAACGGCCTGACCGGGCAACGATCGTCTATACGAATAAACTCAGATCGCTTTCACTCGGAACCGGGATTGTGATCGGCGGAATCGAGGCAAGCCTCCGGCGTTTTGCCCATTATGACTACTGGTCTGATAGTGTTCGGCAGTCTGTCCTTGCTGATGCACCGGCCGATCTCCTCGTCTACGGAATGGGGGAACGGACTCTCCGGATTATCGCTGACCGGATGAGTGCAGGAGAGCCGATCAGATCGCTCTGCGACATTCCCGGCACCTGCTGGACGATGCCGGTTGCCGGATGGAGAACGCACAACCGTGATGGGATGGTCATTCTTCCGGACTATACCGAAGTGAAGACCGATCCGGTCCGGTATGCAGAAGCATTTGCACTGCATGCACATGAACAGGATCCCGTTCGTGGGAGAACTGTTGTACAGCCGCATCCAAAGACGGTGGTCATTCAGAACCCACCTGCAACCCCGCCGACGACCGGGGAGCTCGATGCCATCTATAACCATCCATTCACCCGATCAGCTCATCCTTCGTATAAGGAGCATATCCCTGCACTTGAGCCGGTACGCTTCTCGATAGTCAGTCACAGGGGTTGTTTTGGAAACTGTGCTTTCTGTGCACTCACCCATCATCAGGGCAGGATAGTCTCAAGCCGGAGTGAAGAGTCGATCGTCTCAGAGGTTGAACGTATCAGCAGTATGAGATCGTTCAAAGGGACGATCCAGGATGTTGGAGGGCCTTCTGCAAACATGTACGGCCTCTCCTGCCCAAAATGGATCAGATCAGGAGTCTGCCCGGATCGACAGTGCGGACCGGATTGCCCATCCTTATCCACCGATCATGCACCCCTCGTCTCACTCCTCAGGCGTCTGTGGAAGATTCCGGGAGTGAAGCATATCTTCTGCGGATCAGGTGTCCGGTTCGATCTTGCTCTTGCTGACCGATCAGGGTATATTGATGAGCTTGTTACAAACCATGTCTCCGGACAGCTGAAGGTTGCACCCGAGCATATCAGCCCACAGGTGCTGCGGTTGATGAATAAACCGGATAATACTGTTTTTGAGACTTTCAGAAGACGTTTCAATGAGATACAGCCTGAAGGTAAAGGGAGGCAGTACCTGATCCCCTACTGGATCTCATCACACCCCGGATGTACCATTTCTGATATGATCGATCTTGCACTTTATATCAGGCAGACGGGGCTTGCACCAGAACAGGTACAGGACTTCACCCCGACACCGATGACACGGTCAACGACGATGTACCATACCGGCATCGACCCGGAGACCGGGGAACGTGTGCATGTTCCTCTTGGTCGGGAGCGGCAGATCCAGCGGGCACTTCTCAGGTTTATGGATCCGGAGAATGAGACCCTTGTTCGTGAAGGGCTTACACTCTCAGGAAGAGAGGATCTCATCGGGTATGGTCCAGCCACCCTGATCCCTCCCGCAAGAAGGGAAACAGCATTATCAGGGAAGAGATATACTTCATCATATGTACCGAATTCTCGTTGCAATGCTTCTGATCATCGCACTCCTCCTTCCGGGCGCAGGCGCTCTTGAGGCAGTACTTGGTGAAACGGTCCCGATTTCCGGATCAGCCCCCGGAGCAGACATGATCTATCTCTTCATGACAGGACCAAACCTCGATAAAGACGGGGTTGCCCTGCATAACCCCGGACTTCTTGCCTCAGCGGGCCAATTTTCAACCGCAAAGGTCTCTTCCGCAGGTCACTGGGAGTACAAATGGAATACCGGTGGTATTGGACTTGATGCCGGATCATATACGATCTTTGCCGTCACCGAGCCGCGAGACCGGAGTAACCTGCAGGGTGCCACATATAAGACCATTCCGGCGACGCTTATGACCGGAACAATCACCGTCAGGCAGGAGACCGGATCCCTCCAGGTGACGGTCGAGCCGTACGGAGCCAGGGTCGAGGTTGATGGCGAGTATAAAGGTGAAACGCCACTTGGAATCTCACTCCCGATCGGCACCTATGAGATATCGATCAGCCATGATGGGTATAATCCCTTCTCGATGATCGCCACCATCTATGGGGGCAGTACGACGACAATCGAGAGAACACTCATTCCGGTTGCAACCCGGACACCCGTACCAACAGAGACGATACCTCCGACGACTGAGGCATCAGGATGGATCGTCGCTCTTATTGGAGCAGGACTTCTCATCGCCCTGATGGTCAGGCGTTAGGTCCGCTGGGCATTTGCAAAAAAGTTCTCAAGGAGACGCTTCATATCGAGCCAGAGGACGAGTCTTGCAGTCTCCTCCTCTTCAGTCCCTTCTTTTCGTATCTTGATGATGCCACGGAGGTAATTGGCAACTTCGTCGCCATATCCCTCACGAGAGAGATCAATATTTGATTCCAAAACATGCATTACGGAATGGACATCATCAACGATCATACCGACGTTTGATCCCTGAGAGGCTTCCGGGACAAGTACGATGATCTTTCGTCCTCCATCTGAGATGTCAGGTATTGAAAGGAGATGATTTAAAGAGAGGATCGTTGTGATCTCACCACGGAGATTCATAATCCCTTTGATATAAGGCGGAGTGCGTGGGATCTCGGTGATCGGTTTCATCTCAACGATCTCACGGACAAGGTGTATATCAAGTGCATAATGCTCTCCCCCAAGCTCAAATTCCACGATCTCGATATACCCATCCATACACTGAACACCTACTTACCCACCGATAACCCGGCACTATTTGTCTGTTTTATGTATATTCATTACCCATCCTTTATAAAGTGATCCAAAACAGAGGATACGAAACCTTAATAATCCTTCATTCCATTTCGTATATCGGGATATCCCATGCTGTTAACACGTTCAATTATTATTGCTGCCCTTGCACTTCTGTTTCTTGCAGCAGCAGCCCCCGCCACCGCCCAGATTGGTGGCGATGTTGGAATCATACAGGTCACTTCAAGCCCAAGTGGGGCCTCGGTTAATTATGGTGGCCAGTATGAAGGGACCACACCTGTTGATATCAAGGTGTACAGTACCTCGACTCCAGGCCAGCAGATCGTCGTTTCGCTCTCAGGATATAAGACATTCTCAACGACTGCCCCAAATCCCGGTGCAGGTCAGACCGAATATATCCATGCAGTGCTTGAACCGATAGCACCAACACCGACACCTGTCTCAAACGGGTACTTTGCCATTACATCCTCACCATCCGGAGCTACTGTCCGGATAGATGGACACTATTCCGGAACAACACCACTCACCACGATGGTAACTGCCGGAACAACACACCGCGTACAGATCGAGTATTCAGGATATGAATCATGGTCAGCGGTCTATACCGCGTACTCGGGCCAGACGACACAGGTCTATGCTACGTTGACTCCGAACCAGCCAGCCACAGGATACCTTGCGGTCACCTCGAGTCCTTCCGGCGCTGATGTCTATGTAGATGGATCATACCGCGGTTACGCTCCTATGACAGTCGGGAACTTATATGTCGGATCCCACACCGTCGAATTCAGAAAAGCCGGGTACCAGGTATATACATCGAATGTTCAGATCTATTCCGGCCAGACATCAACGGTGAATGCGGTTCTTTCACCAAGCACCCCAAATACAGGATCTGTTGCCATCCAGTCTTTCCCATCCGGTGTATCAATCTTCCTTGATAACAATTATCAGGGAACAACTCTTGCCAATGATTACTTCGATATCATCGGCCTTTCTACCGGAAGACACTCGGTTATGCTCAGAAAACCCGGTTACTACGACTATACAACTGATGTAACGGTGACCGGAGGGGCTGTCAAATATGTGACCGCAACGATGACCCAGCAGAGCACCCCGGTGAGCGTCGGCAAGGTAAACGTCAATTCCGCACCTTCTGGTGCAGAGGTCTACATTGACAATCTCTTCCGCGGGTATGCACCTGTCGTTGTACCTGATATCGCTCCCGGAACCCATTCCATCTCTCTTAAGATGCAGGGTTTCAGTGACTGGATCAGCACTGTTCAGGTCAACGCCGGTCAGACCGCCCAGGTCGTCGGAACATTAACTCCAACGGCTGTGCTGCCGACACCAACGCCATCGGGGACCCTCCCGATCGCAGCAGTAGGGGCACTCGCCCTGTTTGGAGTACTCTTCGTCGTCACACGGCGGAGATAATTCACACGAACCTTTTTTTCCGATCAGGTGCTATCTGCCAATCTGAGGCATATGGCACCACCTGATGATGAGAGAGGAGATCCGATTCGATCGATCATGACACCGATCATCCGGACCATCCCCCCAAACACCCCAATACGCGATCTGATTGAACTTGCCTCAGAAGAGGGGGGCGGAGATATTCCGGTCACCGCACCGGATGGTACATTCCTCGGAGTCGTCACCCCGCTTGATGTGATCGGGTCAATAATGCCGACCGTCGGGATCTTCGGATCGGGCTCGGCACGATGCATCACCTGCCACCTGAAGAGAGAGGGTGCAACTGCCCGTGAAGTGATGAGCAGAGGACATATCACGATTCATCAGGACGATTCCATCAATAACGCGATGCAATTGATGGAGCGGAACCGTCATGGCGATCTTATCGTCGTCAATGCAGAGAACAAAGTGGTCGGGAGGATCGAGATCTGCCGGATTATCAGACATCTGCGGCTCGTCGGAGAGCTTTGAAACCCATCCTGAAGAAGATCGGTGAGATCATGACCGTTGCTATCACCATAACCGTCACCGTGGCATAGAGGGCACCTGTGATGATCCCGGCGGTGAGTGCAATCGTTGCAACGACAAGCGCCACCTCTCCACGCGGACAGAGCCCGATCCCAACGATGAGAGCACTTCGATTATCAGGGAGGAAGGGCCTTGAGCCGAGATATCCGCCGATGATCTTTCCGAGGAATGCAACCAGAATGAGAGGGAGGAGGAGGGGATCAAGAAGGGTGTCTGCCGATAGTGCAAGTGAGAGCCCGATTGATCCAAAGAAGATGGTGACGAGAAATCCTGTACCCAGATCAGAGAGGCTCCCTTCTATGGATCTGTCAGGACGAATCCGGTCACTTAATGCAAGACCGGCAAAGAACGCACCGATGGCAAGGTGAAGCCCGATGATCTGGCTTACCGCAGCAGAGGCAAATGCAATGAGCAGACTTGCCGAATAGGCGGTCTCATGGGAGGCATTCCGCCGAATTATTGCATAACAGCGACCGAGGATGCGACGGCCAACGGTCACCATAATGATGATGAAGAGGATGCCGAAGATTGCCGTGCCGGCAACCGATACAAGCCCTCCTCCAAGGGCAAACGCCGAGAGGATAGCAAGCAGGATGATGCCGATCAGGTCGTCGATAACAGCGCTTGTGATGATGATGCTTCCAATTGGTGTTGCCAGGGCATGTTCATCAACAAGTGCCCGGACCGAGATTCCAATCGAAGTGATTGCAAGGGCAATCCCAAGGAAGACGGATGTGATCATATCCATCCCGGTGAGGTAGCCAAGAGCCACACCGGAGAGGAGGGGGACAATTACCCCACAGAGTGCTGTTGCCGTTCCGGCTTTCTCTGCAGATGCGAGGTTTTGCAGGTCGGTCTGGATTCCTGAGAGGAAGAGGAGGACGATCAGGCCGAGATCTCCAAGTGCTGTTATCACCTCATTCAGCTCGATGATCCCGAGGATCGAAGGGCCAAGGATGATACCTGCGGTGATCTCACCGACAAGTGCCGGATATCCGATCCGCTCCAGAAGTTCTCCTGCTACCTTGGCAACTGCAAGAAGGATCAGGATCTCAAGCACGACAAACATTGATACTCTGGCATCTCTTCGGGATAAGGTAAAAAGCCTTGCCGACATAGTGCGGTTAGGTATGACAGAGAGGGTTACATCTGGCCGGGATGCATATACGCTCCTTCGCGATTGTGGTATCCGGGTTCCAAAGGAGGAGCTGGCAACGACTGAAGAGGAGGCAGTCGATATCGTTCATCGTATCGGCTACCCGGTTGTCCTGAAGATAGATTCCCCGGATATCATTCATAAGAGCGATGTCTCAGGAGTGGTACTTGGAATCCGGGATGAAGAGGGTCTGAGAAGGGCATATGTTGATCTGATCGCCAGAGTCAGGGATCTCCGGCCTGATGCCGGTATCACGGGTGTGCGGATCGAAGAGGAGGCACAGGCGGGTCTAGAGCTTTTGATCGGCGGAACGACCGATCCCGCCTTTGGCAAGACGATAACATTTGGTCTCGGAGGGAAACTTGTCGAGATACTCAGGGATACTGCTGTCCGGGTGCTGCCGGTTCCGGAGACTGAGATCAGATCGATGATCCGGGAGATCAGGGGATACCACCTGATCCAGGGGTTCAGGGATGAACCACCCCGTGATGAGGAGGCACTCGTCTCCGTGATGAAAGGAGCAGCAAACCTCTTCCTTGATCACCCGGAGTTCACTGAGTTTGATATTAATCCCCTGATCCTGTATGAAAAGGGATCGATAGCAGTTGATGCAAGGTTTGTCGCAGGAGAAGAGAGGGTTTCAATGGAACAGAAGTGCCGGCCACTGACGAGCTCTATGCTGAATCCAAATGCGATTGCGGTTGTCGGATCTACTCCTGATCAGAGTAAGATAGGGTACACGATCACACGTAATCTCCTCTCATTTCCGGGCGCCCTCTATCCGGTGAACCCAAAACATGAACAGATCCTCGGGC
>NZ_JAUSCG010000127.1 GCF_030651615.1 Methanocalculus sp. | reverse complement strand
CTGATGCCGGGGTATCGGAGCGGCTGATTGGACAGCTCCTCTCCGTGATGGACGGCCTTGAACTCCTGGAGGGGGTCTTTGTACTCGCCGCCACAAACCGGCTGGACCGTGTGGATGGAGCACTCCTGAGACCCGGGCGGTTCGAACACCTTCTGAAATTGGATCTCCCCGACCAGAAGGCACGAACAGCGATCTTTGCGATCCATACCCGTCCGATGCCCTGTGAATCCGATGTCGATCTCACCCTCTATGCATCGATGACCGAAGGGATGTCGGGTGCGATCATCGCCGGTATATGTCGAAGGGCAGGTATGCTCGCAATCCTTGATTTCCCTGAAGAGACCTCTGATCTCAGTGGCTTCTCCGTATCTGACCGCCATTTCCAAACAGCTATAGAAGAGTTCGTCTTGTTTCTTTTTTTGAAACAAAAAGAGAAACCCGTGACCACGTAGATGACCTCTCAGCCCTATGAATTGTCAGGGGGGTCATCCTCCTGAACATATAACCGAGGTGAAAAAAAATGGTTGAGAAATTTAATTCGTCATCCAGCCTGGCCGATGTCATCGACCGGATTCTGGATAAGGGCGTCGTTATCGACGCATGGGCACGGGTCTCACTGGTCGGCATAGAAATCCTGGCCCTTGAAGCTCGTGTTGTGATTGCCTCTGTTGAGACGTGGCTGAAGTACGCTGAAGCCGTCGGTCTCACAGCACCTGCCGAAGAGATAGCAGCATAACTGCTGTTTTCCACCTTACAATCCCCATTTTTTGGAGGTAGGAACTATGAAACAACCATCAGAAGAACGAATCTCTCCTTATGAATCATACTCTGATGAAGCTGCCATGTACGTTGAAAAGAACCGGAAGCAGGTCGCCTCTGATCTCGCCGGATATGCACATGAGAGGAAGGATGCAGCCAATGCCTGGCGTAGAGAAGTACGACAGTTTCGTGAAGCTATCAGAGACGACATTCAGAGGCAACGCCAGGAGAGCCGTGAATTTATCAACACATGTTCACGTGAGCGGATAGCTGAAAAAGAGAAATACAAGCATTTTCAACGCTCTGTACAGGATGATATCAACCGCTATCGGAGCGAACGAGCTGAAGGGAAGAAGCAATTTGAGATTGAAATCCGAGAACACCACGCCGCGCTCAGATCCAACCGTATCGCGGAGTCAGCAGATCTCCAAAAGATGATCAGAGCGTTGAGGGACGAACGTATTCAGAAGGCAAAAGTGCTTCATGAATCCCTCTCTGCATTCAATAACTCATTAAAAGAGTCGGTTCATGCCTTTCTCCTGCGTACTGCAAGTGATCGGAAGGCATCTATGGATGAGCTCAATTTGAAGCTGATCGGATTTCAGCAGCAGAGAAGAGAGCTTCGTTTAGCAATTCTTGCAGATATACGGCAGTTACACAAAGATCTCGCCTCCGAACACCGATCTCTTGCTCATAAAACCAGAGAACTGCTCGATACATTCCATGAAGAACGTAGAAAGAACTCAATCGAATGTCAGGATTATCTTCATTCTTTTACATACTCACTCAGGAGAAGACAACAGATCTCCAGGCCGGATATCAGTACCATTGAGGTCATGGAATGTGAGAGCCAACAGGAGCCCCCACCTATCCAGCAGGAAGAATCCCAGGCTATAGACGCCCATGATGAAGATGATATCGAATCATTAAAGGAACGTATCCTTGAGGTAGTATCAGGATCTCCATCCGGCATCACCCTGACCGTAATCGGTAGCCAGATGGAGATCGAATGGAGGAAGTTGATCAGACCGGCCCGGGATCTCCTCAATGAGGGTCTGATCAGAAAAGAGGATGTGGAGTACTTCCCAAAAAAGGAGGAGGAACCAGAACAGGAACCGTACCTCCAAGAACCACCGGGTGAGTAAGCATGAGCGGTGTTGGCGGGAAGATAACCGTGATCAGTACAAAACCTGCAGAGGACTTTATTGAGACAAAAGCAATCAGTCAGTTGACCAAAAGGGGTATCAGGTACATGCAGGCGGGGTTTCCGATCCACCTCTCCGGGCCAACAGGGTGTGGGAAGACTACGCTTGCAATTCATATCGCCCATCAGATCGGCAGACCGGTCGTCCTCTTAAACGGTGACGAAGAGTTCAGTACCAGTTCACTCGTTGGGAGTGAGTTTGGGTATCGTCGATCCCGTGTCATCGATCGTTTCGTCTCCCGCGTCTACAAGGAGAACGAATCGGTCACAAAGACCTGGCTTGATGACCGGCTCACCACCGCATGCAAACTGGGTTTTACCCTGATCTATAATGAGTTCACCCGATCCCGACCTGAGGCGAACAATGTTCTCCTCTCGGTTCTTGAAGAGAAGATACTGGAGCTTCCGAGTGCTGCGCATGGGAGCAGCTATATCAAGGTCCATCCCGACTTCCGTGCGATCTTCACCTCGAACCCTGAGGAGTACGCCGGAGTGTTTCGGTCTCAGGATGCACTGATGGACCGGATGGTGACGATCCACACCGGATACTATGATGAAGAGACCGAGATTGCGATCGTGGCGAAGAAGGCAACACTCCCGATCGCCGATGCAGCGATCATAGTACAGCTCGTCCGGGATCTCAGGAGTTCCGATCTCTGTGCATCCCAGCCAACAGTCCGCTCTGCGATTGCAATAGCCCGTGCAAGCAAACTGGGGGGGGCAGAATGGTACCGGCAGGTCTGTTCTG
>NZ_JAUSCG010000088.1 GCF_030651615.1 Methanocalculus sp. | reverse complement strand
TGAGGATATACACCATCTTGAAAAATATATCAAGGATCAGAATCTTGTCAAAAACCTTGAGCGTCTTACGCAGGAAAATGTCCTGTACAATAAAGATAGTGGAATAGAAACCATACCCATCTCCTCACATGGAGACGGATTTATCGCACTCCTTTCTACACTGCACCACCTTATCCGCTCACGAAACGGCATCCTTCTCATCGAAGAGCCGGAGAATCATCTTCACCCCCGATACCTCGGAGTCCTCATCGAGACGCTCTTTTCCTATTGTGAAGAGCTGAATGTCCAGGTCTTCATGACGACACACAGCTTTGATCTCATCAAGATAGCCCTCGAATATCCCGAGAACGTAAAAGAAAAAGAGATGCTCCTTATCTCCAAGATGACAACAGACGGTACAACAGTCGAAAAATTTGACTATACCGTCGATGAAGGTCTCCGGGTCATGAATGAATTATACCTTGACCTCCGGGGCATCTGAATATGCGAGATAAAACAGTCATCCTTTGTGAAGGAGTACATGATCTCATCTTCTTTTCTATTCTCTTCGATCAGAACGGAATCAACTATAAAATGATCAGGAATCACGAACTAACAGAGACGCGTGAACGTACTCCTGAAACCAATGCCATTATGCATTTTCTCAGCCGCAAAGGAAAAGGCATACGATTTCTCCTCAAGGATGAAGATGGATGTACAAAATGCATCGATAATTTCACCATCCTCTATGAAGACAAAGATGATCGATACCAGATCTTCCTCTGCCTTGATGGAGATCAGAATAATCTATCCCGGTTGAGGCGATCCATTCAAGAGCGATTACGAAAAGACATTCTTTTAAGATTATCAGATCACGCTTTTCAGACAAAAGATCCGATGAAACACCATGTATTCTTCATTCCGGATTCTCTTGAGAGACAGGTACAATCAATAGCAGGTATTAATCTTGACGCTCAAAGCAGTGATGAGAAGAAGAGGGAAGTACTCATCGCCTTTATCGAAAGGTGCCAGAGCAGAGAGATACAATGGTTCACTGAACTCAGGGCAACTCTCTTCTCAGAATAGAAAAGTCACATACAGACATATATATCACAACCTCCATTAGCATCTATTGTAACCTGAATCAATCAGGTCAGAACAACATGGAGGCCAATCATCATGACAGACCATGAAGAAGAGAAACAGGTATCAGACGAGGTCGAACACCTGAAAAACCAGGCGGCCGATGCCCTTGAAGAGGCGGTCAGGAAGCTGAGAGATACCGACATCAGGATCGAAGGAGAAGAACTCTGGAAGATCGTCCATGATGCCGAGGGAAAACTCAAACACCTTGCCCCTGAAAAACTTCCGGATACAGGAGAGATCGGAGAAGAGATACAAAAGAAGCTCCACGAGGCTGAAGGGGCACTACACAAGATCGCCGAAGATGAGAAGATCATGATCGGGAAGGAGGTTAAGACGATCGAGAGCTTCGTTGCAGACCACCCAATCGCCGCAATCGCCATCGCAGCCGGCTCAGGATTTATCATCGGCCTGATCGCAGCAAAACTCAGGTAACCATGGCAGAAGAGGGAGAGAGAAGAAGGAAGGAGAAGGTCACCGGACGCCATCTCCGGTGTATCAGGAATCACCCGCTTCCGGTGATATTCTTTACCTTCCTCGGAGGAGTGGGCGTTGGAGCAGTGATGACCCACCGGATCGGACAGATGAGGGAGCGACGGCGGGAGGAGCAGAAGAGTAGCAGTCTGCTCCGCCTGATCCTCACACTAGCAACCCCATATCTTATCCGCCGCCTGATCAGGTGAGGAGAAACTCCCACCCCTCCGCCACTGACCTTCAGGGACTCTGATCAGTTACTCCGACCCTTCACCGAAGCTTAAGAGATCGAGAGGAACTCAGAGACCAGATACAGCACAAAACCATAACTCCTCTCAAATACAGGGCGGAGTATCGACTCTTTCTTTTGTTCAGGGATTCCGGCCCCATCATCCTCAACAGAGATGATGAGATCCCCTCCATCAGCTGCCGGACAGTGAGTACTTCCCTGAGAATCAGGGCGGATAGAAAGAGCACCCCGACCTCGCTCTTTCTAACTTTGCAAAGTATGAAGGCACTTATATAGGTATAGGATATATTGTCCTTTATCTGAATGGGTGGCAGCAGATACAACAGGATTGTTCCTCTGTCAGGATGCTTCACCATCAGATCATCAGGAGGATAGTCCCATGACAGAAAACAGAGAAGAAGATACGATCGGAGACAACATCGAACACCTTAAACTTCAGACGGCCGAAGCACTGGAGGAGGCAGCACGCAAGCTCAGGGATGCCGACTTTGGAGCAACAGGTGATGAGATTTCAAAGATTGTGCATGATGTGGAAGGTAGTCTGAAAGCAATTGCCCCAAAAAATACGTTTGACGTTGAAGCAATGGGCAAAGATGTCAGAGATACGATCCACGACACAGAAGAGAAGATACGATCCTTTGCCAGGAGCGAAGAGGCTGAATTTGAGAAGAAAGTAGAGAGTGTCGAGAGCTTCATCTCCGATCATCCGATTGCGTCGGTTGTTATCGCCGCAGGTGCAGGTCTCTTTGTTGCTCTTATCGCATCAAAGATCAGATAGAAAGGAGATACAATGTCACAGAGAGAAGAGAATACAATGCACGTACGAAAGCATCAACACCATCACGACCCGGTTCACTGTATCAGAAAGTATCCCCTACCGGTGATCATCGCAGCATTCCTCGGAGGTATCGGTGCTGGAATGCTGATGATTCATGGGATCGGGCGAGGGCAGGCCGAGAAGAAGAGTGTCCATTCAGAAGGAGGGATCATCTCATTTCTCTTCAAGATCGCCATTATGTTCGTCCTGGATCGTCTCGTGAAGACTGTACGCGGAAATCTCTCACGATAACAGACAAGAAGTGGGGGATCTTCGCCACCGACCTTCAGGGACCCTGATCAGAAACATCGCCCCTTCACCGAAAGTACCAGCTTCAGAGATCGAGATATCGGTGATCGAGAGGATCTCAGAGACCAGATATAACCCAAAACCGTGGCTCCTGCCAAATGCAGGACGAAATATCGACTCTTTCTTTTTTTCAGGGACCCCGGGCCCGTCATCCTCAACAGAGATGATGAGATCGCATCCATCAGGTTCAGCTGACCAGCGGAGATATGTTGCAGACGCAGCATGGAAGAGGGCATTCTGGGTGAGATTATGCACCAGTTTGGGGAGCATCGGATCTGCATAGATCTCAACCTCCGGGAGCTGGTTCTCAAGCGTAATCCCACTCCCCTTCAGGATCGCCTCAGAAATGTCATCGACAGATGACCTGATCATCTGCCACTTTGGACTGTGCACACCCATATCCTGGTAGTCGCGGGTGAACCCAAGTTTCCTCTGGATCGCATCCATCCGCTCGGTCAGGCGGGAGAAGGTGGACTTCACCTCCTCAGACACCACAAGATCAGATGCGAGATCAAGGTACCCGACAGCAACACTGACATCGTTTAAGATATCATGCCGGGTGATCGCTGTCAGGAGGTTCAGTTTCTTGTTGGCGAGGAAAAGCGCATCCTGCACCTCTCTTCGAGCAGCTATCTCCTCATCCTTCTCGATATTTGCATCAAGGAGCCGCTGGTATATCCGGGCATTCCGAATCGCAAGCCCAAAGACCGGAAGAAGGAACTCGGCAGTATTCTGGTATCTGTTGAGGAACTCCGGATGTTCGAAGCCATCAATTCTAAACCAGCCAAGCACCAGTTCCCCATACCTGACCGGGAGGAGAAGGCCTGGTGTTCCCTCCGGAAACGGTACTTCTGAGTACATCACAACAGATGGTGAGAAGAGGAGGGAGAAGAGGTCACCCAGCCGGTTGACCACCGCATCCTCTGTTTCAGCTGCTGCAATATCACCGAGGAGATCAAACGCCATCGTATAATCTGCAACCTGCTCTTCAAGCAGTCCGCATCGTGCATTTTGATGCCGCCTGAGCACCTCCGACTCAAGCGACCGGAGTGCACCTCTGAGATGAAGAGTGAAGACCCCGGGATCGGTCTCAACAACCCTGAGCTCTGCATTAAGCCCTTCGGCAAACCGCTTCGCACCATCATCCGAATCAGGTCTGTTCCGTGTTCTGAGATGAATAACCCGGGTGATGCCCACATCTGCCAGAGGATGATGAAGCTCCTGCTCTCCACTCATCTGACAATTGAGGAAGAGAGCATACCCTTTAGCAAACCCGGACGTGATAATATACACACCTTCACCCAGGAGAAGGCGAAACTGAGGATCGGTCAGAAAAATATCAGGCGATCTGAGATGAAGAGCCGGGTGGAGATCCGGCACAGGATAGGGGCAGCCGCAGGTGATGAGGCAGACCGACTCTGCGGCTGCTCCAAGAGAAGCATAATCTGCAAGGAATCGCTTCTGCCACTCCGGATAGGGATGTGTGCAGTGCGGTTCATAGAAGATGACAGGGATCTCAGCATAGGGTGATCCCCGTAACGCCGCTCTCACCTCTTCATCCAGATTCTGGCAGGCGATGATCCCAACGGGTGCCTTCTTTTGACTCATACGATCGGATATCTCCCATAGGTCCTGGTAGCTTCTGCAATGGCAGAGATGATAGAATCATTCACCTGCCAGGGGATCTCTCCATGATTATCCGAGAGGATGAAGCCACCTCCGAAAGCCGCCTTTGATAGTGCCGCTCTGACCTCGTCTTCTGCCTGAGGCGCAGACCATCTCCTCATCGAGACACCGTCAAGGTTGCCGATTAAGGTCATCTTCCCGGCAAATCTCTCCTTTAAGACCGAGAGATCTTCGAGTGCCGACACTCCAAGACCGATCGCACCCGACTCCATCAGATCATCTGCAATCGCAAGAGAGCGGCCTGATGCAAGATGATAGACAACACCCCCGTTGATCGATCGGATCATCTCTCTGGCGATAGGGAGCCCGGTCTTTCTGGCAAGGTCAGGCGGGATGATCGTCGGTGACGTGACCGGGTCGAAGTAGACGACTGCTGTTGCGCCAGCTTCGATCTGGAGGTTCGCCCAGGTTGTACAGAACGCTTTGTTCACCTCCATCAGGCTCCGGAAGATGGGGTCATCTGAGAGCAGGAGATCGAGGTACCGGGAGAAGCCAAGCTGCATAACCGGGAGCGAGAAGGGTGAGATCGCAACACCCGCAACCGGGACGGAATCACCATACCGATCAGCAAGAGTGCGGGTCGTCTCAAGCATCCGAAGAAGAGGGGGACAGTCCCGGGGATCAGGCACTTCGAGCGAAGATATCGCTTCCAAATCACGGATTGGCGGAGATCCGGCGTTTGGCGGGCCATTATCGAAGAAGAGGGTGGAACCGCCAAACGCCTCCACTTCAGCAGCCCCATAACAGAAGCCGGTGAGGCAGTCATGCCCGTACTTCTTCCTGAGGATCTCCTGACCCTTCACAACCATCCGGGCCTCTGCATAGTACGTTTTGATCGGTTGGTTCAGTTCCCGTGCACCATGCATCGTGAGATTTAAGAAGAGCGGAACCCGATCGGGCTCCTTATGCGAAAGGGTGGCAAGGGTTCGTTCAAGTGAGGTCATCTCATTTCGGGTCATTCGGTATCCTCCGAAACCATCGATACCGCCTCAGATGCATCATGGGCGAAGGCATCGGACCCCACCTCCTTCCAGAGATCTTCATCGAAGAGGAATGGTGCTCCGCCGACGATCACCCGGATTGACAGACCCTCTTCCCGGATCGCATCCATCAGCTGCCGGACAGCAAGTGCTGCCCTGAGCATCAGGGTGGATAGAAAGAGCACCTCGATCTCGTCCTGTTTGATCAGATCGAGAAGAACAGTGACGGTAAGACCGGCCCCATAATCTTTCACACGATATCCGGAGGCATTGAGTGCTGTTTTAACAGTCTCCTTTCCAAGGGTATGAAAATCTTCAAGAACAGCTATGCCGATCACCGGCTGATCCGGCCGAATACCTGCTGGTGTGGCGGGAAGGCCCCGGATATACTCCTCACAGATCTTTCCGCTCACATAGACCTGTGAAAGGGCAGCAGCACCTTCGGACCATCGCTCACCGATCGACCTGAGTGCAGGCTCGATCAGACCGGAGATACAGCCATAGGGATCATCTGGTCTGCAGAACGTTCTCAGGATCTCCCGTGCCCTTATACGATCAGACTCAAGGAGTGCTGATTCAAGGGCGTATACGGGGGATACCGGCTCTTCACTCTCCATAGCTTTCACAATGGTACTGGTGAGCGATAAAGGTATGGAGGGGAGTGGAGCTCGTTATGCAAGACTCCAGGAGGGATTCGAGTGATCCACCCCGAGATTGAGACCAAGATACCCGTCATCCGGTCTGAAAGCTTCAGGAACCTGGAAGACGAGGAAGCCTTCTTTACACTCCTTTCTATCGAGGAAGGCACTTGCATACAACTCACCAATCGAGGTATGATCACTTGTTTTGTCTGCCAGCACCACCGGAGTATAGATCACATCCTGACCATAGAGTCTGAAAGATGATGGATACGGGGTTTGTGTAAGGTAATTTTTCCCATCACGGTTACCCATGTGTATCGCCTTGACAAAAGCGAGGAGGAACTGATCACCATCCGGTGCTTTCAGGAGCTTTGATCCGCTCCCGGTTTCATAGGTGAGGGTCTGCCGGAAGGTGGTGTACTGGTAGGTGATGGAGAGCTCGTTACTCTTCTTTGCATCCATATAGGTATATGCACCCCGTGGAGGGAGGAGGTCGTCAGGTCTTGAGAGCGGGGTGCTGCCGATCTCACTCTTGATCCGGATAAATCCTGCCGGAGAGGATGTGGGAGCATATGCCAGCATCACTTCCTCATTGTGTGGGACCTGGAAGAGGATCCATCCCCGTGCAGCATCTCCGGGATGGAGTGTGAGATCGGGATATCCCATATGGGAATCGGGCATCACCACATAGATCGGGTCTACGCCATCACCACCGGCAAAGAGGCGGTACTCAAAGACTGTTGTATCATCAGCACCTGTACCGGAGCAGTACTGTTTGTTCACCTGAAGAAGGAGGAACTCAGCTCCATCCTCGGGTTCAGGATTAAATTCATTTGCTCCCTTGATAAGAGAGCGGGCAGCACTCCCCCGAATCTGACTGAGGATCGTGATCTCAAACGCTTTATCGCCTGACACCACAGTGAGCGGCTTATCCATCGATACCGTGGCAGGCTCAGTATTCTGTGTCGATATCTGAGCAGGAGTAGTATCCGGCATGCCAGATGCCGTCGCCGCGGGTGATGAGCCGACACACCCTGCTACAAGGGCTGTAACGAGGAGGAGGGCTCCTATGAGGGGGAGAATGAGTGAAGACTTCATATGACCATCACGTGTGTGATATACAGTACTATACTGGGCTATTTCACCATTTCGTTTTCTCTGCGGGATTCTGCCAGAAGGTTCAGACCCTGCTCTCTTCATCCGGTTAACCGGAAGAAGTGAGAAGAAGTACTGGATGAAGGTGCTTGCCGGGCCGGAGGCGACACTCTCTAAGCAGGTGAACCGGGTAACAGCCATCTCGATCGGATCAGAGCAGCTGAACTGATCACTCTCTCTGGTAGAAGAAGAGATACTCCCTGCCGAGCTTCCTCTTCCTAAAGTATCCATGATTCACAAGACCAAAGAGATCCGATCGTGCTGTTGCATACGCGACATGATACACCTCGGAGACCTCCTTGATCGTAATTGACCCCTCACCCCTTTTCATCATCCGTCTGAGGATCTCAACCTGCCGGAGGCTCAGTTCATCTGATGGTTCAAGAGAGGAGATCGCCGCATGCAACTCCTTCTGGTTATTATTGATGTATCTTTGGAGATCGGTTATCGCCTCCCCGATCACCCTGAGATTGTACGTGATGAAATAGGTGAGGTCAAGATCATCAGTCTCGGTGTAGAGGTATGCCCGTTTATATTGACCCCGTGTCGTATAGATCACCCTTGATATCGGCATATACTCAAAGAGCCAGTAGTCATTCTTTAAAACATACCAATAGAAGAGGGAGCGGGCGGTCCTCCCATTCCCATCATTGAAGGGATGGATATACCCAATAAGAAAATGGAGGATGATCCCTTTCACGATAGGATGGATGAAAAAATCCCCTGTCGTATGAGCAAAACGGCAGAGTGCATCGAGGAGATCAGGTATCCTGGCACAGGGAGGGGGTGTATGCAGCACGGTACCAGATCCGTCAAGGATGATGATCTCATCATTATCCCGGAGACGTCCGACATCTGAGGGATCATCGAGGGTATCATCTGTGATCATCCTCTGGAGCCGAAGGAGGAGGTCAGGGGTCAGATCTTCTGAAAGGAGCGACCGTATCTCCTTCATCGTCCGATATCCATTGACGATCATCCGTTCATCACGGTTCACTGGCTTCCTCTGCTCTTCAAGCATTCTGAGGGCAACCCGCCGTGTCGTTGCTGCCCCCTCAAGCTGGTTGGATGCGATCGCCTCCTCCATCAGAGAGCTGATGATATAGCGCTCCTTGTCATGGCCTGCTGTATCGACGATTGCAGAGAGATTCCCGCCAGCTGTCTTATCAATATGATGGAGGATCTCCAGGCAGCCATCCGGGATTGCGTACCCAAAAGAGAGATCCGGAAATGTAATTGATCTGGTGCCTGCTCTGCGGAAGAGTTTCATCAGGGTCCACATTGTGTGTGGATCAGCAGGGAGCTCCCGGTACCGCACTTCATCCCAATGGAGGTATCGGCGGTTTGCATCAAGCACAACTTCCATCACAGCCTGATCTGCGAGATGAGCCATTGCTCGTCTCATATCATCATCTGTTATCTCTGGAACAATGGGGATCTTCATACGATCAACTCACAGAGGAATATATTCTGTACTAGGGTAGAAAGGATATATCACTATCTATCAATATATAATGAATTGATAGTTAGTGTAAATAAGCCATTACAGAAGGGCAGATACCATACGAGCAGACGGAAAATACGCTTACCCAATCAATTCCAGAATCCCACGAATCAGGACATTGAAACTATGAGAGCTGTTTGAGCCATCAACAGCAAGATAAGGTCCGATCGCACGTGAGCCCCCAATCTTCTGGTACTGATACTTCGTGAGCTTCATCAAAACCCGTGAGGGCTGATCCACCAGATCAGGATTCTCATATCCAGATTTACCTCTCAATCCATGGAGCTTCCTGATTCCAAGACCCTTTTTAACTGCATCCGGATCGCCAAGATAGAAGCTCTCGAGTTCATGGCAGGCGATCCTGACAAGAGCATCACCATGACGAGCATCGATGCATTTCTGCACAAGACTCTCTTTGATCGCGATACAGTCGCCACCATCCTGATCCCGCATGACAACAAAGAGCGTATCAGGTGTATTCCAACCTTTCATTTTACGGATGATCTGCTTCTCAAGATCCTGTTTCCCTTCAAAGACAATGAAACGGGGTGAAATATCCGCTGGAAGAATTCGGGGAAGCAGACCTTTGAGCATCTCTTCGGCTGACGCCTCCTCAAGAAAGAAGACCAGACTTCGCATCAGGGATCAATTCCATCAAAGAAACCCTGCTTCCAGAGGTAGCCCATCTGATCACCGTCGCTCATATATGCAGCAATCTGCGGATCGTCCTCTGCCCGCACAACGGTTGTATAACCATCCTGTTTCCGGAGCCAGAAGACCTCTTCAATACGGGTAGCATTCAAAAAGTCTGGTGAATGTGTCGCAACTAAGACCTGGCCTCCACGAAATGCATAACCACGGAATTCTTCCGCAAGCTCCATCAGTAGTTTCGGATAGAGCTGATTCTCCGGCTCTTCCACACAGAGCAGAGGATGAGGAGAGGGATCATAAAGAAGAACAAGATACGCAAGCATCTTGATTGTGCCATCTGAAACATAGCGTGCAAGGAAGGGATCTTCAAACGAACCGTCCTGAAACTTCAGGAGGACACGTCCCTCTTCAGTCGTCTTCGACTCGACACGTGTTATACCAGGAACACGCATCCCGAGAAGAGCAAGAATCTTTTGAAACGTTTCCGGGTGATGCGAATAGAGATACTGTATGACGAGCGAGAGGTTCTCTCCCTCTGTTGAGAGGTGCTCTGCATATCCGGCTTCCTGTTCGGGTCGGGCTCTGCTAATATGAAAATCCGACAGGTGCCAGTTCTCAATGAGATTGCCCAATGTAACTACCGCAGGAAACCGCTCGAACTGGGCAAGGCCCTTCACAGCAAGGATATCATTTGATTTAAGTTTTTGCTCCTCTTTCTGAAGCTCTTCGACATTCATCATCTCATCGAATTCATTGGTGACGGCTGTCCCTACTCCATTTGAAAAGTCGAGAAAATGCCAGGGTTTTCCGTGACTTCCACGTCGGTACTTCAGGATCTCACGTTCAACAAATGCTCTTCCTTTTTCTTCATTGATGGAGAGGAAGTATGTTATCAGGGGTTTCTCAGGACTCTCCCTGAACTTGATCTCGATCTCAATAGGCCCATCTGCATTCCTGCTCCGGACCTCAAAGAAACCCCGGCTCCCACCAAGTTTCTGGAGAGCAGAGTTAACATTTCCTGAGAGGGCATTTTTGAGAAAACCAAATACGCTGAAGAGGGTACTCTTCCCGGTCCCGTTTGCACCGACGATGACGGTGAAGTGAGGAATATTGGTCATCTCCATATCCCGAAATGCCTTAAAATTCTTCAGGCGTATTGATTCTATCTTCATACCTATCCCCACGCAATGAACACTCGGTTTCTTTCGGACATTCACCCTCTCCCAAGCTCCTTATGCGCCTTTGCGAGATGCTGGGCCGCCAGTGCCCCAAGGAGCGACAACTCCCCTGCAAGCACACCTGCTCCGATGATCTCGGCAAACGCCTTTGCATGAGCACCCGGCGGGTCCCCGCTTCCGGAGACTCCAAGGAGCGAAAGGCAGGCGGCCTGGGTCGCAATACCGGTCCCGCCGCCGACTGTACCCACCTGCACCGCAGGAAGGGTGACTGCCACATAGACACCGCCATCCATCGGATCAGCTGTCGTGATACAGGATGACCCCTCCACCACATGTGCCGGGTCCTGTCCGCAGGCGATATAGAGGGCAGCGAAGATATTTGCCGCATGAGCATTGAATCCGAGTGCTCCGGCACGGGCTGAGCCGACCAGATTCTTCCGGACATTCACATCAACAAGCGATGCAACATCACATTTGAAGACCTCACGGACGAGGGCATCGGAGAGGAAGACTCCGGCTGTGACGGTCTTTCCCCGCCCCTCAACAAGATTGATCGCAGATGGTTTCTTATCAGCACACATATTCCCGGAGAGTGCAACAAGCCGGGCACCGGTCTCTGCTGCAATATACTCCGCCGCCTTCTGCGAGGCAATCGTCACCATATTCATCCCCATCGCGTCCTTTGTGTCGAACTCAAACCTGATGAAGACGCTCGTCCCGACGATATAGGGGACCATCCCGATCAGCTCACCGTGCGAGGTCGTAGACTCGGCGATCTCCTGGATCTCAAGTAAGTGATCTTCGGCAAATGCTGCCACCTCATGGGCATGAATAACCGACTTTGCAGCAAAGACCGGCGCTCTGGTCATCCCGTCACGGAGTATCCGCACCTCGGCACCACCGGCTTTTAATATCGCAGAACATCCCCGGTTCACCGATGCAACAAGAGCACCTTCGGTTGTCGCAAGCGGGAGCCAGAACGACCCTTCGGCATACTCCCCCTTCACCGAAACAGGTCCTGCAACTCCGACCGGTACCTGGACACAGCCGATCATGTTCTCGCAGTTCCTTTGAACCACCCGGTCGATCTGGATCGTATAGGCTCCAAGAGGAGAGAGATCGGTCGCCGTCTCCTCTTCAATATACTCCCGCCTGACCCTGACCGCCTCATCTGCCGGCAGCACCTTCTCAAGTGCATACAGCTTCAGTCTGCCTTCCCTGAGATCCAACTGATGATCATCCATGATCAGACCTTTCTCACCGTCGGCAATGTATCTTTTGAGAGGATCACCGTTCTTCTGAAATCCGCCGGACAGCAAGCGTGATCAGCCCTCCGGTCTTCTTCGCATGGTACTTCTCTATCATCGCCCATCTGTTCCGGTCATTCTTCTTCACCGCACGAAGCCACATAACAAGGGGTCGATCCCGTTTACTCCGCTTGCATTCGACGCAGGCGGGCGCATCCCGTGACGACTGGGCATTGGCAGACCCATTGCCCCGCACCGATCCTGCACCCGAGATCGTCCTGCCACAATAGGAACATGAATTAAATGCCATA
>NZ_JAUSCG010000076.1 GCF_030651615.1 Methanocalculus sp. | reverse complement strand
TCTCCGTGAACGCGTTCCTCATCATCTATCGGGTGGAGAGAAGAAGCGCGTAGCTATTGCAGGAGTGGTGGCGATGGAGCCGCAGGTCCTTGTCCTTGATGAGCCGACAGCAGGGCTTGATCCCGGGGGGGTAGAAGATCTCCTGGCATTTCTCCAGACCCTCCCTGACAGGTTTGGCATCACCGTCATCTTCTCAACCCATCAGGTAGAGCTCGTTCCTGAGATCGCTGATATCGTCTATGTGATGAACCGTGGCAGGATCATGGGATCGGGAACTATTGAAGAGATATTCTCCCATGAAGAACTCCTCCTCTCAACACGGCTTCAACTTCCACCACTGCCGCGTGCCATACACAGGCTGCGGGATGAGGGGGTTGCAATTGATATGGCATACCGGTATTCGGATGCCGAAACGTCATTGCTCAAGGCGTTTAGCAGGCAACCATGATCGATGAGCTCTTTGCAATTGAGCAGGAGGCATACAGGGACAGCCTTGTCCACCGACTGGATGCAAGAGTCAAGATCATCATCACCATCGCGGCTATTATCGCAATTGTAGCATTTCCTTTTGAATCTGATGTCTATCTTGCGACTGCCGGATTTCTCCTCCTCCTCCTCATTCTTTTTTCCCTCTCTCAAACATCCATCAGAACCTATATCCTCCGTCTTGCCATGATCCTTCCCTTTGGATTTTTCATCATCGTCGCCCAGATATTCTTTGAAAACCCAAGGTACACAGAATGTACCGTCCTTGTTGATCTTCCCCTTGGTGTTGCCATCTATCAGGAGTCATTACTCTTCGCCCTGATGCTCTCTGCGAAATTTCTCGTCTGCGTCTCGTTTATCATTCTTCTCTCCGGAACAACACGGATGCATGATCTCCTTGAAGGTGCTGCACGACTTGGACTTCCTGCAGAATTCTCCCTCATCCTCGGGATGATGATCCGATACCTCTTCGTCTTTGCCGTGATCTACCGCCATATTCAGAATGCCCTTGCAACACGGTGTTTTAATGCACTGAATCGAAACCTCCCCTATCGATACAGGCTTTCGACTATCGCCTATACCATCGGAACCCTCTTTCTTCGTTCATTTGAACAGGGGGAGCGGACCTATATGAGCATGCTCTGCCGCGGCTATGGCAGAGCATCTCACATGTATGTCACAAAGAAACCTCTCTGTTCTACAGATCGGATCGCCCTTGGAACCATTCTGCCCTTCATCATCTGCTATCCTCTTCTTGTCTACCTTCTCTGACCGCAGAATTCATCAGATCTGAAAGCCAGATGGTAGTTTATGGAAAGCAAATTCGGCAGAGGTTTTGTCGTCAATCTTGTCCTCCTCAGTAAACATTTCGCCCTCCCTCCCGAGCAGGCATTCTTCGGCGCAGCCGATCACCTGATGGAGATGCAGGTTCCTCCACGTATGAAAGGAACAGAGGTAGCTGAACTTACTGAACGGCTGAGAAAACTGATACTCTGGCATAAAGTTGGGATCAATGACAGCCAGGATGCCGAAGCGGTAAAAAAGCTCATGAAACGGCTCATATATGCTGTGGATCGTGATCTTGGAATTGATGACCCTGATATGGGTTCATTTGACTGATTTTTGGATATCAGGCGTGTATCAGAGAAAAAGACCAAGTATATCATCTCTTAATACCAATATATAATGGTATAGCAGGCGGTATCTCCCCTGCCTGCAAGAGAGTGGCAGAGTAACGTCCATGGGCTTTTTCCCGGATAATCTGCCATAATCGGAGTCATGCATGAATAGTACATACAATGCACAACAGATCACCGTTCTTGAAGGGCTCAGTCCGGTACGTGAGCGGCCGGCGATGTACATCGGGAGCACCGACACCAAGGGGCTGCACCATCTCATTTATGAGGTGGTGGATAACTCGATCGATGAGGCACTTGCAGGGTACTGCAACCATATCGATGTATCCATCAACCCCGACGGCTCCTGTACAATCGAAGATGATGGACGTGGTATCCCTATTGACACCATGCCAAAGTATGGGAAGAGCGCACTTGAAGTGGTGATGACGATCCTTCATGCCGGAGGGAAGTTTGATAAAAACTCCTATCAGGTATCAGGAGGGCTTCATGGAGTCGGCATCTCGGTTGTGAATGCCCTCTCCGAATGGATCGTGGCAGAAGTCTTCCGCGACGGGCTTGTCTACTCGATGCGGTTCGAACGCGGTCTGGTCGTCTCACCCCTCTCATCAGCGCCGGAGCCTGCAGAGGAGTATCAGCGAAGGATGAAGAATCGGTTCGGTTCGGAATCCGGGTCGATGGACCTCAGTGATCACGCTTCCTATACGGGTACACGGATCACCTTCAAGCCGGATGCCAGTATCTTTGATACCACCAACTTTGATTTTGATATCGTCAGTTCACGCCTCCGTGAACTTGCCTTCCTGAACCGGAGTGTCCGGATTCGCATAATGGATCGGCGGAGTGGAGATGGAGAGACATTCTACTATGAAGGCGGAATCAGCGAATTCGTCCGATATCTCAATGAAGGGAAAGAGCCGCTCTATCCGGATGTCGTCTACTTCGGCAGGAGGGATGAGGAGAATAAACTTGAGGTTGAGGTTGCTATCCAATATAACACCGGATACAGTGAGACCCTCTTCACCTTCGTTAACAGTGTTAACACTCGCGAGGGAGGGACTCACCTTGAGGGATTCCGATCTGCACTCACCCGTGCGATCAACACCTCTGCGAAGAAGAACAATCTTCTGAAGGGTGACTTCTCTTTCAAAGGAGATGATGTCCGCGAGGGGCTCTGCACCGTCATCAGCGTCAAAATTGCCAATCCCCAGTTTGAAGGGCAGACGAAGATGCGGCTTGGCAACTCGAATGTCCGGGGGATTGTCGATTCTCTTGTCTATCAGTCTCTCTCGGACTTCTTTGAGGAGAACCCAAAGATCATTGGGATCATTGCAGAGAAGGCATCAGCTGCTGCACGTGCCCGTGAGGCGGCGAAGAATGCCCGTGAACTTGCACGCAGGAAGAGCACCCTTGAATCGTCCACCCTTCCCGGCAAGCTTGCAGACTGTTCAGAGCGTGATCCGTCAAAGAGTGAGATTTATATTGTTGAAGGAGATTCCGCAGGTGGATCGGCAAAACAGGGGCGAAACCGAAGATTCCAGGCTATCCTTCCACTGAAGGGCAAGATCCTGAACGTCGAGAAGGCGACTGAACATAAGATCTTAAAGAACCTCGAGATCAATGCTCTCATATCCGCTATTGGAACCGGTATAGGAACCAATTTTAACCCTGAAAGGGCCAGGTACCACTACATCATCATCATGACCGATGCAGATGTTGATGGTGCTCATATCAGCACACTGCTCCTGACCTTCTTCTATCGGTATATGAAGGAGCTGATCGATCTCGGGTACATTTACCTTGCACAGCCTCCACTCTTTCGTATTGCAAAAGGAAAGAAGGAGCAGTATGTCTTCCGTGAGGAAGAGATGCGGAAGGTTGTCCTTGAGATGGGTGAGACCGGTGTCCATGTACAGCGATATAAGGGTCTTGGTGAGATGAATGCAGGCCAGCTCTGGGAGTCGACGATGGACCCTGCACGCCGGGTACTGAAGCAGGTGCGG
>NZ_JAUSCG010000074.1 GCF_030651615.1 Methanocalculus sp. | reverse complement strand
ATGATATACGAAGACGTGTGGTTCCTCCAACGACAGCGGTTTTTGGACGGCCGAGGTCATCACGGTTCAGGTTCGATGGCGGGTATGTGGTTAACAGGTGGAATTGTACAAATTCAGTCATAATTTATCTCCTTATTCACTCTTTGTTCTTTCAGGGGCGTGAGTATAGTACTTCATCGCCCATTGTTCGCGTGTCCGTTCATTCCAGTTCAGAATACTATAACTCAAATCCCGGATGTTGATCTTTCCCCCCTGGTGTTGCACCATCCGGATAAGAGTCATAAAGAGATCTTCTGGGTCTTCAGTCTGAAGTATGCGCCGAAATCGGATCTCAGAGAAACCTGTCGTCTCCATTTCAGTATTTGATCTGCCGAGCTGTTCAGCAACAGGTATCTGAGTACCTTCTCTGACATGGGCAAGAACCCCGGCAAGAATAGCAAGGCGACGAAGGTTTCCAGGATATATCTCTCCGTTTTCAGATAATCTGAGCCTGAGTCTGTGATATGCAGGGTTGAGCATAACTTCGTGGGCAGAATGGCATCGTCTTAGATCAGCCCGTTCTCCTCTGTTATTATCAAAACCCTGCCACCATGCCTGAATAATGCCAAGATTTTCAGAATCATTCAGATTTATATACGGTTTCTGTTCATTCATGATGAATCTCCTTTTCTCCCTCTTCTTTTTGACTTCCCTGCCTCCTCTCTTTCTCTCTCCTCATCTGTTGGGATCAGTTTCAACTTCTGGCGAACCATTGGGTTTCTCCTGCTGTTTAGATAGAGTAGAAGCGACCTGGCTTTCACAGCCCTGCGTGGATCAAACTCTCCAAGTAGGGGAATCTTCACATAATTATCAAAGATCTCTAATGTTGCTTCTCTAGCAGATTGTAGCCAGCTCTCCCGAATGGATTCTGTCTGCTCTCCCGCTTCAATGGCTCTCTGTAACTTGCGAATTGCAGTATAAAACAATGGCTCAGTCTGTTCCCAGAACTGTCTCTTTACTATCGAGATCTCTTTAACATCTTTGGGATTATCGAAGAGGGCTGATTTTGTCTGACCTGCCACATTATATGAGAGCATCTCAGCGGTGAGAATAATCGAACGGATCTCCTCTTCATAGATCTCTTTACATCCCGGAGCAATTTCGATGAGGGGCATTCGAGACTCATACCAGCCTCTGGCCTTTTTGTTATCCATATCATAGCCAAATGCCCATAAGACGGGATGGATGGAGTCATCGACACCTGCATGGCGATAATACGAAGAAACAACCTTTGCGATCATCTTCTTATCGCTTAAGGTTGCCTGGACAAGACCGAGCCAGTACTGATAGGTTATACCCCCCTCCTGAGGATGAACCGGGAGCCACATATCTCCGCTTTTATCAGCTTTCAGATAATACGGACTCAGAGGATGTGTCCAATCAGAATATTTGATGCCATATGGTCGTGCCCAGTAGTGCGTCATCAGTTTCTGCGATGTGACTCCGCAGAGATCGCAGATTCCCTGTTTTGGATCTCCGTCATCAAGGTAAATCCTCTTCGGCATCCCGAAGTAGGCATGATAGGGGTGAGCATCCTTAGGTGTGACTGTCATTCCATTCTCACTCGTTTGGATCTCTCCCATCCATGGAAAGATTTTTGCATCAGGCGATTTAGGTTGGTTTTGAACACCTGATTCTCCTTCGAGGAGGATGTTTAATACAACAGTATCCCAGAGTGTATCTCCGGCAATGATCGTCGTCAGAGGGCCTCCACCCCGAATTGAGGTCATATGACCCCTTCCTCCGGCAGGAGAATTTGTCTGAATTGTGTAGAGGGCCTGTGCAGCACACTCCGGGCAGATCGCCCGTACTGTGGAGCGTTTTACAAAGAGATCCCGGTTGTCTTTAATCGAGATGTCTGATGGTGGCATCTCGATGAGGAGAGAATCAATTAACCATCTGTCCGTATCCTTCACGGTTGGATCCTGCATGAAACGTCTCTTCTCACCCCCTAAGTGGAATGCTTCTTCAAAGGGGTGGAGAGCAGCTTTTAATGTGATTTCTTCAGGTGGATCTTCTCGTAATTCAGATCGCATCTCTCCATCTTCAGGTGCCATTGAGGTCTGGATGATTCCAATGAGAAACTGTACAAGAGCTCCATTAAAATCAGGCCGTGGGGCGTCAATTCTGATGATCGGATCATCATCAATCTTTGTTGTCATCTCAGAGGGGGCAATCGTCTCGCGGGTGCCACTTCTTCGGATGACAGGAATCCATTTTTTATTTACCAAATTTACTACCATCTTTTGTGCTCCTCCCTCCAATTTTTTATTGGCTGTTGACTTATATATAATTTTCTATCCCTCATACGATATTCCCCGTACCTTGCTATAGGATACCCTGACGACATTCTCATTCCTGCCGGGAAGCTCACCTGTCCAAAGTCCTTCTGACTCCTGATGCATCGGGATCTCGACGATTCCTGTTTTAGAATCCTTCAGAATATTATTTGAAAAATGATATTGTCGTACATTTACTTCACCGGTCCACCATGCATCTCCTCCGATATCTAACCATGGCTGAAGGGTAGTACCAACCTTTCTGAGAAGTCGTACTGTCACACTCGGGTCACCAAGACGGGTCGGCAGGAGGCGATCATCTCCCCATTTCATCTGGCCAAATACATATCCATCCTCCGGTACAATAGCATTCATCATCGCCCGGGCCGCCCGGCTCTTACGCTCTTCACGATCCCTAATATCCCGTATGGCGATTTTTTCAGGTATTTGATCGGCATTATCGACCTCATAGACACTTTCTATCAATTCACGGGCGTCCTCGGGCATCAGGAAGTGATCACGCCCCTCAAGAATTCGTGCCGTTAGCCAGAGCTCACCATGAACTGAATAGACAAAACTTCCGCGAGGAAACATTGACGAGTACCAATCTTCAGAGGCATCCTCAGTAGGTTTTGGGCTTAAGATAGCAAGGAGGGGTTTCACCGGGCGATTGTCCCTTTTATGACGATTTAGTCTCCCTGCACGCTGAATAATCAGATCAATTGGAGCAAGATCGGTAATCATCAGATCAAAATCAATATCAAGCGACTGTTCGACAACCTGGGTGGCAACTACTATTCTCCCATCCCTTTCCTCAACAGTGCTTTCAGGTCCAAAAAATCGTTTAATCTGATCCTCAATTCCTCTTCTGTCTCCAGCAGTAAACCGTGCATGAAAAAGAAGACAGGGACGTTCCTGGCTAAGCCGATCAAATGCTTCCATTGCATCTGAAACGGTATTCCTAACCCAGCATGCACATCCACCTGCATCAGCAGCGTCTAAAAGCAGGCGAATTGCTTCATCCTCACTATCGATCATCCGGACTGGCGTTCTTTTTCCTTTGAATCTGCTTGGAATATGCTTCTCTGAAAGGATGCCCTCTCGGGTTACATGGGTG
>NZ_JAUSCG010000066.1 GCF_030651615.1 Methanocalculus sp. | reverse complement strand
AGGAGATATAACGGGGTCATCGCCCGTTCCGAATCCTGCAACTGGATTGTGGATCGGAAAACCAAAAAAATACTGGATATTAATCCCCATTGTGTATCCCTCTTTGATTCTATTCCAAATAATCTTCTTGGAAGGCCAATGCATGATCTGTGGAGAGATCAGGGGAGAGCAGACGAGGTCCTCGACCAGATTGAGGCACTAACAAAAGTGAACAATCATGAAGAGGTATTGATCAGGCAGGATGGAACTGAAATTCAAGTCAGGCTTTCAGGTTCTATCCTTGACGATGAGGTGATGGTCATCTCTGCTGTTGATATCACTTCCCTGAAGAATGCTGAGTTATTGTGCCAGAAGACCGAGGCTGCATACAAAGAGACACTTGATTCTATGAATATGCCGGTACTGGTCATCGGCAGGGATCATCGTATCCTCCTCTATAACCATTCAGCCCTGAGAAGGCTCCAGATGGAAGGGAGATCCATTCATATAATGGGTGAGAGGATTGAGGATATCTTTCCATTCATCGATTTCCTCTCTGATCCTCTTCAGGATGAAGAGATCTTTACCCACAGGCACTCTATTCGCCGGGAGATTTCGTGTGAGGTGAGGGGAGTGCCTTATTGGTATGATCTCCTCATCAATCCGATAAAAAACAGAGACAATGCCGAATGTGCAACTGTCATCATTCATGATATCACAGAGAGGCGCAACGTTGAGATCTTATGGCGCAAATCAGAGGCTTCACATCGGGCGATCTTTGATAATGCCGGAGCGGGTATTCTGATCCTTGATGAACATGGACTAATCACTTCTGTAAATGATGAGTTCTGTACGCTTACAGGTTACCAGAAGGATACATTAAAAGGAAAACATGTCGTTTCAATCTTCCATAAAAGAGATCAGCCTATCATGATGGCCTGCCTTGACTCTGATCCTGCACATATCTCGCATGATGAGTATGAGGTGAAGATCATTGATTTTGAAGGTGAAGAACGGGATTGTATGCTCCTGACTGCTCAGATTGCTGATACCTCCCTTCGTGTTGTGTCTCTCATCGATATTACTGAAGAACAGAGGATGATTGAGATGATCAGGGAGCAGGAGGCAAATTACCAACAGTTGATCACTCATATCCCTGTTGGGATATTTACCTGCAACCGTGGGATATTCACCTTTGTCAATCCTTCATTCTGTCGTATAACCGGTTTTCCAGAAGATGAACTCATTCATGAGCCGATTACGAAAGTCCTACCTTCACAGAATGATATGGTAGTATATAACACTCCAAAGGAGCTGCCGTTTTCAATAAAAGATGGCTGTGAACGACTTGGTGAGGTCGAGTTCCGGGTGGTAATGAGTGATGGTGAACCTGTTGATCTCGGTATTTTGATTGATATCTCACAACATAAGATCCTCGAAGAGAGCCTCAAAGACGAGATCGAACGGAGATCAGATTTTGTTACTATCGCATCACATGAACTGAGGACTCCCCTTCAGCCTGTGATAGGGTATCTTGGCCTCCTTCTTTCGGATACGGATCATTATCAACTCTCGCAGGAGGTCGTTGATATCCTGAATCTCCTCCAGAAACATATAGATCACGAACGACGGATCATCGATCGGATGATCGAACTTTCGATCGTTGATTCAGGTAAGATCTCTCCAAGTTTTGAAGATATTCTGTTACAGAGAGCGGTTGAAGATATTATAACCGATCACAGTTATCGTGCAAAGGCTGAGATTATTAATGAAATATCCCCCTCTGTGATAATACGGGCAGATTCAAGCCTGTTGTATCATGCATTCAACAGCCTCATATCAAATGCAGTCAGGTATAATGATCCTCCCCGTATTATCTCTGTGAACTATGATGCCGGTGAGGGAAACCACTATATCCGAATAGTTGATAATGGAGTGGGTATAGAGTCTTCATCACTCGCTCGGATCTTTGAACCATTCAATATCGCCGATCTCCAGAAACTAAACAGGCAATATGATCGTTTAGGTCTTGGTCTTCCAATTGCACAACGCTATGTTCAGATTCACGGTGGTGAGATTACTGTTGAAAGTACACCGGATAAAGGAAGTATATTTACAGTACGAATACCTATGGTGATAGTGAAATGATGAAGACGGTGATGGTGGTTGATGACGATATCCCAAACCTTACGGTGATGGGTCTCCTTCTGAAGAAGATTGGATATAAAGCAATTACCATTAATAACGGGTGGGATGCACTTGATGGCATCAAAGATCAGAAACCGGATCTCGTTCTACTGGACCTGATGATGACCCCGATTGACGGATGGCAGTTCCTTGATGAATTGCGGAAAGCCGGCCTTCAGGGTCTTCCGGTTATGCTCTTTACTGCAAAATATATCCGTGATGAGGAGATTGCCCCATATAAGTCGGATATCATTCTTGTCCTCCAGAAACCCGTCTCATTAAAGGAACTTGAAGCTTCTCTCCATGATTTTTTCAAAAACAAATCATAATATAAGGTCAATCACTCCTTTTCATCTTACTTAGGCAAGGAGACTTCCGTCTTTTATGGCGGAGAGGAAATGCCTCCTCAAAAGGGGTATAGATTCTAATGTCGATACTCTGTTCAGACATTCCTTGCGTACGGGCACACGGTATGTTTTTTGACTGCTCCACATTCCCAAAGTTCGGTAGTAGAGAGAAAGTAGCCGGTGATTCCGCGGATAATCGGTAGTGGTTGCGTCAATCGACCTGGACCAATAAGGTTCGTTGAATAAACTTCATACGAATTACATTGTAGCTTTGCGATCTTTAGACCCCGGTGGCAAGCCTCCTCTGACTGGGGGAGATAGTTGAAAACAGATATATAGGATCTTCTCCGTAATCTATAATTCATGAATGCTAAGTTGTGTGCTGCTCTCGTTGCAGTAGTGGTGTTATCCCTACTGGCTGCAGGATGTATGGGTGGAGCAGAGACTCCGGTCTCTGAAAAAAAGCTCTATATTGTTGGAATAGATGGCGATTATAAACCGTTCAGCTATATTGAGGCGGATGGTTCAGCTGCCGGTTTCGATGTCGAGTCTGTAAGATGGATCGGAGAAGAGATGGGCTTTGATGTCAGGATCCAGCCGATGGCATGGGATGGAATTGTGACGAGCCTCGTTACTAAGAAGATCGATATGGTCTACTCGGGCATGACGATCACCCCTGAACGTCAGGAACGCGTCCACTTCACAGAGCCCTACTGGATTGTGAACCAGGCGGTTGCAAGCCGTGCCGACTCAGTTATAACCCTTGATGATGTGCTTGCTGGCAAAGTTCTTATGGGTGCACAGCGTGGAAGCACAGCTGCTGATTATATCCAGATGAATCTTATTGATACCGGATTACTCCCGGCAAATAACTTCAAACAATATGAAGGCTTCTCGCTTGCAGTAACCGATCTTGAGAATAAGCGTGTTGATGCTGTAATGTACGATACCCCGATCGTGAACGAGTTTATTATGGAGATGGGTCTTCGGAAGGTCGGCATCGTTGAGACGAATGAAGAGTATGGTGTAGCCATCCGGAAGGAGGACACCGAACTGCTGGCATTGATGAATGAGGGTATACATCGTCTTCAGGCCTCTCCAAAATGGGAAGAGCTGAAGGTGAAGTACGGGCTTGTGTAAACCCCGGTCTTATTGGTTTCTGACCAGAGATTCAGTTACCCTATCTTTTTCTGATCACAGGGTTAATACATATCTTATCTGATCTCTTCTGGAGATGCAGGCAGAATTTCTGTGGTGATCCAAGGTGAGTTTTCTTTCCCCCGCGATAATCGAGTCACTCCCCTACCTTCTCTCTGGCATCTTCACTACCCTCGGACTTGTAATCCTTGCACTGGCACTCGGGCTTCTGATGGGTATTCCGATGGCTTTGTTTCAGGTCTACGGCCCATCTCCTCTGAAATACCTCGTCCGTACCTATATCTGGATCTTTCGCGGTCTGCCAATTCTGGTTCTGCTCTTCCTCTTCTATTTCGGTATATTTCCGATGCTCGGCTTTCATATCGAAGCATTCTGGATTGCTGCAATAGTACTTGGATTCCGGACCGCTGCATACCAGTCTGAGATCTTCAGAGGAGCGATCCTCTCAATAAAAGAAGGGCAGATGCTTGCCGCCCGATCTCTTGGAATGTCCCGGTGGCAGGCGATTAGAACGATTATTCTTCCACAGGCACTCAGAAACGCACTACCGGGATGGACGAACGAGTATCCGATTCTGCTCACCGACTCATCCGTCTGTTATGCAATAGGAGTCGCAGAGTTGTTAACGAGGGGTAACCAGATCATCGCACGAATTGGTGACCCGATGACGGTTTACATTGTAGTCGCAATTATATTTATTCTTCTGAATTATGGTGGCCAATGGATCTTTGGCCGGATCGAGCACCGATATAAAATACCCGGATATGGACGTGGTGATATCTGAGATGATGGACAGAGAGATCATTCTTCGCGTGGAGGATATACATAAGAGCTATGGGGAAACGGAGGTACTAAAGGGTGTTTCATTTGATGTCCGCCGTGGTGAGACGAAAGTATTCATCGGACCCTCAGGAACCGGGAAGAGCACACTTCTTCGGTGCATCAATCAGCTGACTGTTCCTGATAGTGGACGAATCTGGTTAAATAATGAGGAAGTGACTCATGCAGGGCCCCGGATCAATCAATTCAGACAGAAGATCGGTATGGTCTTTCAGAACTTCAACCTCTTTGATCACTTGACTGCTATTGGAAATATTGAGGTAGCCCTGATCCGGGTGAAGGGTATGAATAAAGCAGCAGCAAAAGAGAAG
>NZ_JAUSCG010000065.1 GCF_030651615.1 Methanocalculus sp. | reverse complement strand
TCACCTGAGCCCTGATTCAGATGCGGTGAAGGCACTTGTCAAAGGGTTGATCGTGAATACCCGGCGATATGGGTATCCTGCATGCCCCTGCCGCCTTTCATTTGGGAAGAAGGAGGATGACCTCGACATTATCTGCCCCTGTGATTATCGTGATGCCGATCTCGATGATTTTGGTGCCTGTTACTGTTCTCTTTATGTCTCACTCGCGGTAAAGACCGGGAGAGAGGAGGTGCAGCCTATTCCCGAACGGCGACCCTCCAGGGCTGATAGGGATAAAAAAGGCGTATCTGCCTCATCTCAGCCATCCGGCTTCTCCCAACCGATCTGGCGCTGCAAGGTCTGTGGCTATCTCTGTGCCCGTATAAACCCGCCGGAGAAATGCCCGATCTGTAATGTATCCAGAGAGCGGTTCGAGCGGTTTGCCTGAGGTGGTATGATGGAACCGGAGAAGGCGACGTTTGCTGCCGGATGTTTCTGGGGTGTGGAAGCGGCATTTGCTGAGGTTGCCGGTGTCGTCTCAACCCGTGTCGGCTATACCGGCGGCACGGTAGAGCATCCGACCTACGAACAGGTATGCACCGGCAGAACAGGCCATGCCGAAGCAGTCGAGGTGACGTTCGATCCGATGGTTGTCGGGTACGATCATCTGCTGATCCGGTTCTGGTCAATTCATGATCCGACGACGAAAGACCGGCAGGGGCCGGATGTTGGTACTCAGTACCGGTCTGCCATCTTCACCCGGACAGACGAACAGTTCCGGAAGGCTGTCGCCTCATTGGAGCGGATGAACGCATCCGGCAGGTTTGGTGGGCGTATTGTCACAGAGATCCTGCCTGCCGATCGTTTCTGGCCTGCCGAGGAGTACCATCAGCAGTACTTCAGGCGGAACAGGCACTCCTGCGGGATCTGAAGAGGGAAGAACCCCTCTCAGGCAGGCGCGTTTTTCTCCCTACTGTGGAGGTTCAGTTCCGGAAAAAAAGCGATTTAGTGGCTTTATTCTGCTATTTTTTTCATCTGTGGGTTGATCTGATACTATCGCGTTTCGCTTGATTCACGATGGAAGGAATATTCCTACGTGTACTTATAAATACTTCTAAAGAGACTCTATACTGTAAACAGTATGATGAGAGGAGGTTTGATGCGACTGATCGCAGGGTGTGGGTGTACAGAATACCTTGATTTCATTCTAAAATGGTGATCTCAACCGAATGATCGGGTAAATCCCGTGTGATGTGGTGTCGAAATGAGATCTCTCAGACTATCGATTATTGAGAGCTATCAGGGAAGTTCAGATGAAAAAACGAGGTTCACGATGAAACGACAAATTGCAATATATGGAAAAGGTGGGATCGGAAAATCGACGACCACTCAGAATACGGTAGCGGCACTTGCAGATAATGGTAAGAATGTGATGGTGGTCGGGTGTGATCCTAAAGCTGACTCCACCCGTCTTCTGCTTCATGGCCTCTGCCAGAAGACGGTTCTGGACACCCTGAGGGATGAAGGGGATGATATCGAACTTGATGAGATCCTCAAACCGGGATTTGGTGGAACAAAATGTGTTGAGTCGGGAGGGCCTGAGCCGGGTGTCGGTTGTGCCGGTCGTGGTATTATCACATCTATCAACCTCCTGGAACAGCTCGGCGCATATACCGATGATCTCGATTATGTCTTTTACGATGTCCTTGGAGATGTGGTCTGTGGTGGGTTTGCCATGCCGATTCGTGAAGGGAAAGCAGAAGAGATCTATATCGTCGCTTCTGGTGAGCTGATGGCGCTGTATGCAGCGAATAACATCTCGAAAGGTATTCAGAAGTATGCAAAAAATGGCAAAGTACGGCTCGGAGGCATCATCTGTAACAGCAGGAATGTTGACAATGAACACGCACTCCTCAAGGCATTTGCAGAAGAGATCGGATCGCAGCTCATCTACTTCGTTCCGCGTGACAATCTCGTGCAACGGGCTGAAATTCATAAAAAGACGGTTATAGACTTTGATCCCGAGTCAAACCAGGCTCAGGAGTACCGCAACCTTGCAGCGGCAATCGATGGCAATACACACTTTGTGATCCCAAAACCGATGGCACAGGAGCGGCTAGAGGAACTGATGATGGAACATGGGTTTCTTGGAGCAATGTGAGGAACAATCCAGGTATAAGGTGATCGTATGTTACTGATACGGGCAATAATCCGGCCGGAGAAGAAGGACGAAGTATTGAGTGCATTGTCTGAGGCGGGGTATCATGCGGCAACCATTATGGATGTCGTTGGCCGGGGGAAGCAGAAGGGAATAACAATCGGCGGAGTCGTCTATGACGAAATTCCAAAGACCCTGATACTGATGGCTATCCCGGATGAAGCAAAAGAAGCAGTTGTTGGGATCATTATGAAGACAGCAAAGACCGGAACTTCCGGATCGTATGGCGATGGCAAGATCTTCGTACTTCCGATGGAGGAGGCATATACCGTCTCAAAGGGGGTTGCGGGATTATGAAAGACGTCAGATCATAATGTGCATTTCGTCTGATCCGGATCATCTCTAAAGAGAGCTTCCTGATTCTGTGCTTTGCATGATCAGGGGATGAACTCTCTTCAGGTGGTCAGGATCAGCCTCCCAACTATTTGGGGATGCGGCATGGACTGGTGTTGGAAGTATAACTGGTACTGTACAGTCTTGATCGTCGTAGGTGGAAGATGACTCTTCAGTGACACTGAGGGATATGAATGAAAGAAATTCTGGCAATAGTACGGATGAAAAAGACCGGTGCAACGAAGAAGGCCCTGATCTCTGCGGGAGTTGCAGGATTTACCGCGATCAGAGTGCTTGGTAGAGGGCGCAAGGTCGAGGACAATGAGGTGATCATGCCGTGTAAAACAAGACTCATGGAGATGGCAGTCGACGATGTCCTGGATCTTCATGATACTGAAGAGGAGATTACGACCTTCCTTGATGGAACCCGTCTCTTTCCAAGGCGGCTTTTCACCATTCTCGTCCATGACGAGGATGTTCCCAGAGTTATTGAAGGGATAATGATTGCGAATAAGACAGATCGTGGTGTCGGAGATGGTGTGATCTTTGTGCTGCCAGTTCTTGATGCGATCCGTATCAGAACCGGTGAGACCGGAGAGGCGGCGATCTGGTGAGGAAGGGGGGTGTGAGTGCATGACGGTAACTGAAGTCCACATAGACGAGATGATGACACCATATCCGGATAAAGTCAGGAAGAACCGGAAGAAGCATATCATTATAAAATCTGCAGAATCTGCAGCCTGTCCGCAAATTGAGGCGAATACAAGGACAATTCCCGGTATCATCTCACAGCGGGGGTGTGCATACGCAGGTTGTAAAGGCGTGGTTATCGGTCCGATCAAGGATATGGTGACGATTACCCATGGTCCTATCGGATGTGGCTACTACAGCTGGGGAACCCGACGGAACAAGGCACGTTCGGATGATCGAACCCCTCCGGAAAAGATATACACAAACCTCTGCGTCTCCACCGATATGCAGGAGAGTGACATCGTCTTTGGAGGAGAAAAGAAGCTCGCAAAGATGATCGATGAGGTTGTTGCGATATTTTCACCACGAGGGATTAATATCTGTGCGACATGTCCCATCGGTCTGATCGGAGATGATATGGGTGCTGTTGCAAAAGAAGCCGAAGAACGGCATGGCATCCCGGTAATTGCCTATAATTGTGAGGGGTATAAAGGGGTGAGCCAGTCTGCAGGTCACCATATCGCAAATAATAACCTGATGGAGAGGATCATCGGATCCGGAACTGATCCGCGGACAGAAGAGTTTGTTATCTACCTCCTTGGTGAGTACAACATCGGTGGTGATGGATGGGAGATTGAACGTATGCTGACGGATATCGGATATACGGTAAACTGTATCCTCACCGGAGACTCTAGCTACGAAGAGATTAAAGATCTCCACTTCGCAGATCTCAACCTTGTACAATGCCACCGTTCAATCAACTATATCGCCGAGATGATGAAGACGAAGTACGGTACTCCCTGGCTGAAGGTGAATTTTATCGGGGTGAATGCGACCATACAGACCCTTCGGGATATGGCCACCTGCTTCAACAACCCGGAACTCACCCGGATGACTGAGGTTGTCATCGAACGTGAACTGGCCCGGATAACCCCCGCACTTGAAAAGTTCCGTAAAATCTGTAATGGAAAGACTGCGTTTGCATATGTTGGCGGCTCACGAAGTCATCACTACCAGTATCTGCTCCGTGATCTTGGTATGGAGGTCATTGTCGCAGGCTATGAGTTTGCTCACCGTGACGATTATGAAGGGCGGGATGTCATCCCGACGATCAAGACTGATGCAGACTCAAAGAACATCCCTGAACTTCATCTGACCCCGGATGAAGCGCTCTATCAGGAGGCACATCTTCATCTTGGTCTATCAAAGGAACAGTATGATACAATCGCGGCCCAGGTCCCTCTTGGAGATTACGAGGGGATGTACCCGATCATGCGGGTGGGTCGGATCATGGTGGATGATGTGAACCATTACGAGGCTGAAGAGATGATACGGCAACTCAAACCGGATCTGGTATTCTCTGGGGTGAGGGATAAGTATATCTCCCACAAGATGGGTGTCCCCTCAAAACAGCTGCATTCGTACGACTATAGCGGTCCGTATGCAGGTTTCAACGGGGCCGTCATATTCGCCCGGGATGTGGCAGATGCACTGGTTACCCCTGCATGGAAGTTGATCACTCCTCCCTGGGAGGAAAAAAATGGTAATCGGAGTGATAGTGATGCTTGAATGTATTCCGAGAAAAGCGATTGATCATACTGTTGGAAAGATCAATCCCGCTAAGACATGTCAGCCTCTCGGAGCGATGTATGCAGCACTTGGTATCAACAGGTGCCTTCCACACAGTCATGGATCACAGGGGTGTTGTGCATACCACCGTATGGCACTTACCCGGCATTTCCGTGAACAGGTCCTCGCCTCATCCAGTTCTTTCACCGAAGGAGCTTCAGTATTTGGCGGTGCTGCGAATCTTAAGACTTCAATAAAGAATATCTTTGAGATATACAACCCCGACATCATCGCTGTCCATACCACCTGCCTCTCGGAGACGATAGGTGATGATCTCTCCACGATCATCAAACAGTCGGAGGTTCCTGAAGGGAAGGTCGTTATTCATGCCAACACCCCAAGTTATCAGGGGTCCCACATCACAGGGTTTTCGAATATGTGCAGAGGGATCGTCTCCTATCTGGCAGAATCAGATGGAACTCAAAAGAAGAACCGGGTGAATATAATCCCGGGATTTGTTAATCCAGGTGATGTCAGGGAGATACGCAGGATTGTAGAAGAGATGGGGGTTGAATCTGTCATCTTTCCTGACACCTCCGGTGTCCTTGATGCACCCCTGACGAGCCGGTATGAACAATATCCTGATGGAGGATCAAGAGTTGAAGATATCCGTGACTCCGGAAACTCAAAGCTTACCCTCTCTCTGGGATCGTTTGCATCTGATGCTGCCGCATCACTTCTCCAGGAGAAGTGCGGCGTTCCGGGGATTCCACTGAAACTTCCAATCGGCCTGAAGGCAACTGATGCGCTTATTATGGCTTTGAAAGAAGCGTTTGGAGTTGCCGTCCCAAGATCCCTGGAGATCGAACGTGGACAGGTGATCGATACCCTCATCGATACTCATCATCATTATCAGGGGAGGACGGTTGCGGTCTTTGGTGATCCGGATACGGTAATAGCCCTCACCGAATTCCTGCTGACGATGGGGATGGTTCCAAAGTATATCATCACCGGTACCCCTGGTAGCCTGTTTGAAAAACAGATTTGGGAGATGTTGGCAGAGGTCGGGCTTACTGACTGCCGGGTAAAGGCAGATGCCGATCTCCTTGATCTCCAACTATGGATCAGGGAGAGCCCTGTGGATCTCCTGATTGGTACAACTCATGGGAAGTATATCGCCCGTGCCGAGGATATCCCGCTTGTGCGAGTCGGATTTCCTATCTTTGATCGTGCGGTTCACCCGCTGATGCCGATTGTAGGATATCGCGGATGTCTCAGGCTCATCGAGCAGATCAGTAACACCCTCCTTGAGCGTCGCGATCGCGACTCTACGGATGAAGACTTCGAACTGGTCCTTTGAAGATTACAAGAGAGGATGGTGATATAGTGGAAAATACCTGTTCCGTGGAGCCGAAGGCATTCATCAACGAACGCCAGGGCTCCATCATTGCCTCCGGGAAGAGCAGAGCCAACATCCATTGTGCAGACGACAGCCTTGCAGGGTCTGTCAGTCAGCGTGCCTGTGTCTACTGTGGTGCAAGGGTTGTTCTGAATCCTGTGACCGATGCCGTTCACCTTGTTCATGGTCCGATCGGGTGTGCGACGTACACGTGGGATATCAGAGGGAGTTTGTCAAGCGGTTCGGAGATGTACCGAAAGAGCTTCTCGACAGATATGAAGGAACGGGATGTTATCTTTGGAGGTGAACGGAAGCTTGCTGTCTGTATTGACGAGATTGTGATGAAATATCATCCCCCTGCAATATTTGTCTACTCAACCTGTGTTGCAGGGATGATAGGTGATGATATCGTTGCGGTCTGTAAGCTGGCATCAGAAAAGCATGGGACTGAGGTCATCCCGGTTGAGTCGACAGGTTTTAGTTCGGGGAATAAGATCGTCGGCTATCGTGCAGCTGCTGATGCCCTCCTCCGTCTGATCACGCCAAAAGATGGTGTTGATGTGAAGAAGACGAAGAAACTCAATTTCCTTGGTGAGTATAACCTTGGCGGGGAGAAGTGGCTCATCGAAGGATATCTTCAGGAGATGGGAGTTGGTATAAATGTGGCTTTTACCGGAGACTCATCTGTTGCTGCACTGAAGCAGGCACCGGGTGCATCTTTAAACCTGGTACAGTGCACCGGATCGATGCACTGGCTGGCAATGAGACTTGAAGAGGAGTTTGGTATCCCCTCTATGAGTGTGAACTTCTTCGGAGCAGAGAATACAGCCGAGAGTTTGAGACGGATCGCCCGGTTTTATGACGATGAGGAGATCATCAGGAGAACTGAAATCCTCATTGAACGTGAGATGGGGCGTATTTTGCCGGGAATTCGATGGTATAAAGAGAAGCTCGTGGGAAAGAGGGCAGCTATCTATGTAGGCGGGGCCTTCAAAGCAGTCGCTATCATCCGTCAGCTTCGGGAGCTTGGAATGGAGATCGTCCTGACCGGTACACAGACCGGAAAACCGGAAGAGTACGAGAATCTGAGCAATCTTCTCGATGAAGGGACGATCATCATCGATGATGCAAACCCTGCGGAGATCGAGAAGTTTCTCATTGAGCAGAAGGTCGATGTGATGGCTGGCGGTGTCAAGGAGCGTGTACTTGCCACCAAGCTCGGGGTTGGGTTTGTGGATCATAATCACGACAGAAAAGAGTGTCTTGCCGGATTTGATGGTGCGATAAACTTCGCCCGTGAGGTGTACATCACAACCTGTACACCGGTGTGGGGTCATATCCGATCCCCGTTCAATATGGAGGCAGCAGATGGAAGTCATGACGAGTGATCACCAGGTACGATCGGTCAACGAGGATCAGTGCCAGATGTGCATGCCCCTTGGAGGTGTCATTGCATTCAAAGGGATTGAGGAGACGATGGTTCTGATTCATGGCTCACAGGGTTGCAGCACCTACATGCGCCTCTCAAATGTGGAGCATTATCATGAACCGGTTGATATTGCGTCTACTGCATTAAACGAGAAGCAGACGATTCATGGTGGTGAAGCAAATCTGAGGAAGGCCCTTGATAATGTGATCCGGGTGTACAATCCTTCTGTCATCGGCATCCTGACCACCTGCCTCACCGAGACGATGGGAGAGGACCTTGACCTGATGATCTCGGCATATAAGCATGATCGAAATCTTCAGGGTGTGGATATCATCCCGGTACCTACCCCAAGTTACAGCGCTAGCCATACCGAAGGTTTCTGGTCTGCAACGAGACGAATCATTGAGCACTATGCACGCGCCACCGCCGAAACATCGGGAATTAATATCATTATCCCTCATATCAGCCCGGCGGATATCCGTGAGATCAAGAGGATCATCGACCTCTTTGGTATAGAATATACACTGATCCCGGATTACTCAATGACGATGGACCGGCCGTTTGGAGGGAACTATCAGAAGATTCCGCCCGGAGGAACGGTCCCGGCAGATATCGCACGGATGCCCGGTGCACAGGCGACGATCCAGTTTGGACTCACCTGTCCAGAACAACTCTCTCCTGGTGAGTTCCTCCGAAGGAAGTATAATGTTCCGTTGTTCTCCCTCCCTTTACCGATTGGTCTGAAGAACACCGATCGGTTCATTTCAGTTCTTTCGGAACTGAGTGGCAGACCGGTTCCGGAGGTACTTCTCCTTGAGAGGGGCTGGCTCCTCGATGGTATGGCAGATGCACATAAATACAATGCCGAAGGGAGGCCTCTCATCTATGGTGAACCTGAACTTGTCTATGCACTCTGTACCCTGTGTGCAGAGAACGGGGCGACTCCACTCGTGGTTGCAAGCGGGACAAAGACCGGCAATCTTGAGACCCTCCTCTCCCCGATACTGCCTGATGCCTGTGAGAAGACGATATTCCTTGAGGGGACGGACTTTGCCGCAATCGATCAAGCTGTTGAAGACCAACGGGTGAATGTGGCAGTCGGCCACTCAGGAGGGCGTTTCCTGACGGAACGGCGAGGTATACCTGTACTACGTATCGGATTTCCTATCCATGATCGGATTGGTGGTCAGCGTATCCGATCTGCCGGATATGCAGGCACACTCTCATTTCTGGATCGGTTTACCAATGCATTGCTTGAGATGAAGTACGGATCATATCGGCAGCACTGTCTTGAAGAGACAAGGGGTAAAGGAGGTTATTGAGATGGAGAAGCCAGTAAAACATATCTTTGTCTGTTCAAGCTTTCGGCAGAACGGCATGCAGAAAGGGTTCTGTAATGCACAGGGCTCATCAGAGATCCTTATGAGATTTATTGAAGAGATTGACGATCGGGAGCTTGGGGGGGAGGTCTTCATCAGCAGTACCGGATGTCTTGGTATCTGTGAGAAAGGACCTATAGTAGTTGTTTACCCGGATAATGTCTGGTATGGCTCTGTTACTCTGGATGATGTCCCTCTGATCGTGGACTCGCATATTGAAGGTGGAACTCCTGTGGAAAGGCTGGAGATATAGACGATGTGCAGGAAGAATCATATCGAAGATCCCGTTGAAGTTGCAACTATTCTGAATGAGAGCGGGGAGTGCACCCGGCTCTCTGATCCCGGTTTCATCGTCGTCTTCAGGAAGATGGAGTGTATCTGGGAGGCGGATCGTTGCATGCCTTTCTCACTTGATGGAGAGAAGGGTCTCTCTGACCTCCGTCTGAAAGTACGGGATCTCCTATCATTCATCGGTAATTGTAGGGTATTTGTTGCGGAGAGTGCAAGTGGTGCCCTTTTCTTCGAGCTGGAAAAGGCAGGACTTTCAATGTATGAACTCTCCGGAAAACCGGATGAGTTTCTCGATCATATTCTTAAGGATGAAGAGATGAGGATCGGATCTCCTCCGGCACAAGAGGATGGAGATCTACCCATTCCAAAAGAGCTGACGCCTGGGAACTACGTCATATCGATTAAAGATATTCAGGTTGTAACACCTCATCTGAGCAGCAAACAGGTTCTCCAGCGATTTGTCCGAGACGGTAACTTCGCATCCCTTGAGATCGTCTGTGATCACCTTCCCCCCTGGATCGAGATTGATGCAGAGAATCTGGGAATGATCCTCGAAACCGACTGTTCCGGTTCCTGTGAGGTGTTAGTCAGGTTAACGAAGACATCTCAGATGAATAGCTAAATTCTTTGGTTTTGGAGGATTTTTCATATGACGATACGACGAACGGTTTCAACAGGTGTACTTGTCTTCCCTGTTATCCTCCTCATACTTTTTGCAGGTTGTACCGGATTGGTGCCGACAGATGGGAGTGGTATTTCAGAGGAAGAGATCACAGTATTCTCTGCCGCATCGCTCACAGGAGCAATCACGGATCTCTCTGGATTATTTGAGGAGAAATATCCGGGAACTGTTGTCATTCACAACTTCGACAACTCCAATGCTCTCCGGACCCAGATCGAGCATGGTGCAAAAGCGGATATTTTTATTTCTGCGGATATGGGCCAGATGACCGCACTGCTTGAGAAGGGTTGTATTGATGAGCAATCCGTTGTTATTATCCTTGAAAACGCCCTCGCTGTTATTATCCCTGTAGAGAATCCTGCAAGTATCACCGAGATCAGGGATCTTGGATATCCTGGTGTTCGTCTGGTGATCGGAGCAGATGGGACGCCATTTGGGAGATATACCCGTGAAATCCTTGAAAAGTACAGAGATGATCCCCAATATGGATCGGTGTTTGTAGACACAATCTATTCAAATATTGTATCCGAAGAGATGTCAGTTGGTAGTGTGATGCCAAAAATTATTCTTGGGGAGGCTGATGCAGCATTTCTCTATAAATCCGACATTCTGAAGAGGTACAATGATCAGGTTATCCGGATAGAAATCCCGGAGGCGTATAATGTCGTCGCCAGGTACCCGGCAGGTATCCTGAAGGAGAGTGCCAACAAAAACCTTGCAGAGGAGTATGTGAACTTTCTGACAGGGCCTGAAGGAGGCATTCTCCTGAGAGAGTATGGTTTTGATCCCACCCATGTGTGAATGGGTGCTGGAGAGGAGAAGACTACAGATTAGGTACACGAATATGATTTGGACGAATAATCTCTCGATTGAAGGCTCTCCACTCAAAGTGGTGATGGGGATTGTGGTCGTCCTTCTGCTCATGTTCATCATGGTCCCTCTGCTGGCGCTCTTTTTGAGAATAACTCCGGGTGAATTCGTTGATGCCCTCTCAAATCCAATCGTCACCGAAGCCCTTACTCTCAGCCTGATGACGGCTCTTGTAAGTACCATCATTGTGATCATCGCAGGCACTCCTGTTGCGTACCTCCATGCACGATCTCACTATCCTGGAAAGGAGGTGATCGATTCGGTGATCGATCTCCCCATTGTCCTTCCCCCGGCAGTAGCGGGTATTGCACTCCTGATGGCATTTGGACGATATGGTCTTATAGGGGCATATCTCAACGAAGTCGGATTGTCTATAGCATTTACCACTCTTGCAGTTATTTTTGCCCAGATCTTCGTCTCCTGTCCATTTTATATCAGGCAGGCACGAGCAGGATTTGAGGCTGTTGACAGATCGTATGAGGATGCTTCACGAACACTTGGTGCAGGACCGGCTGCGACATTTTTCCTTGTAAGTATCCCGCTCTCCCTCCCATCACTGATCTCAGGTGCGGTAATGACTTTTTCTCGTGCCCTTGGGGAGTTTGGTGCAACGATAATGGTCGCGGGTAACTTTCCCGGAAGGACACAGACGATGCCGCTTGCTATTTATACTGCAATGCAGTCGGATCTCAATGCCGCACTTTCGCTCTCAATCATCCTTGTGGTCATCTCGTTTGGTGTGATCGTTATTGTAAAATTTTTCTCTGGAAGAGGTGTATACCGTTGTTAGAAGCAGTATTCAGACGGAGACTCAGGGACTTCGAACTCACATTCGAGATCGGTCTTGGTCCTGGTGAGATACTCGTCCTCACCGGTGATAATGGGGCGGGAAAATCGACGGTTCTGAACATCTTTGCAGGGCTAATGCATCCTGATTCCGGATTGATAAACCTTGGTGGGCAGATCCTCTATAATTCTGAAAAGGGGATCTGTTCCCCACCTGAGCGGAGGAATGTAGGATATGTGTTTCAGCACTACGCACTCTTCCCTCACCTTTCGGTATCGAAAAACGTTGCATTTGGTCTCAAGAGGAGAGGATTACCTCATAATGAGGTGATTCTCCGGGTTGATGAGGTCCTCAGTTTAATGGGTATCCTACCCCTCTCTGATCTGCCGGTTACCACACTCTCCGGTGGTCAGAGGCAGCGTGTTGCCCTTGCTCGTGCCCTTGTTCTGAAACCGGATCTCCTCCTCCTCGATGAACCT
>NZ_JAUSCG010000061.1 GCF_030651615.1 Methanocalculus sp. | reverse complement strand
CATAACTCTTTGAGTGGGATCGTCGCTCTCAACAATAAAATTCCCTTCATCGATGGTTTTTCCAAAAAGGGATAATATTTCAAGCTTAGCAGAATCATCAAATGTCGTTATTCCAGCTTGAAATTTTGCAATCATAGTATTATCTCTCCGTTATTTTTTTGTAATGACTTAAATCTATCGATTGCTGATTCTATAGTAGATATTATCTCATGTAATTGGTTGTTTCGCCTATTTACATTATGGTTATTTACTGATTATATCTTTCGCAGCTCTGGTTATTTCCTACCCCGGTCTTAATGTTGGATCTTACACGTATATTCCTTTTGAGCCTCTTCCATAGATTCGTAATTTTTGGTATCATTCTAAAAAAAGGTTCAGGTTTTATTCTTCTCAGCCATTGCAACAAAGGCTTCAGCAAACCTTTCGGTGAAATAGACGTGGGTATATCCTGCAATTGTGTTTCCTTCGATGATTCCGTCCTTCCCATCCATGATCCCTTTTCCTCTTTTCAGGGTGAAGGCATACCGGCAGTCATTGTCAGGATGGAGGATCGAATAATGAAATTCATGCCCTCTGAACGAGAGGTCCTGTGGGAAGAGAGGGTAGTCTCCGGCGACGGTTCCGTCTACATACCCAAGTGCCTGAAACCTGTTTTTCATCTCGGCATCTCCCGGAATCACTCCGACACCGGCGTATGAACCCTCAACTGTCCGGAGTGAGCGGGATAGATAGACAAGCCCCCCGCACTCCCCAAATATTGGAAGCCCTGCATCGGCGGCTTTCCTGATCTCCTGTCTGCTCGAATTTTTCTCCAGTGCTGCTGCATGCAGTTCGGGATACCCCCCGCCGAGGTAGAGGGCATCGACGTCAGGAAGATGGTCTGTCATTGGTGAGAAGAAGATGAGGTCAGCTCCAGCTCTCCTCAGTTTCCTGAAGTTCTCAGCATAATAGAAACAGAATGCAGCATCCATCGCAACGCCGATCTGAACCTGCCCCTCTCTTTCACTCATATCCTCATATCTTTTTTGAAGCGGGGGTGCAGAGGATGCTGCCTGTATGATCCTGTCAATAGTACAGCACTCTTCGACTATTGCACCGCTTTTTTGCAGCCCCTCTTCTTCACCTGCCATTGCCAGGCCGAGATGGCGGCTCTTCACCTGAAGTTCGTCCCGTCGTGGGATCCAGCCGAGTGACTGGACCCTCTCAGCAGATCCGATCATCTCCCGGTGGTGGTCTGACCCTCCCCGATTGTAGATGACGCCTGCAAAGGTGACCTTCGGGTCATAGGTGGTGTATCCCAGGATCATCGCATGGACGCTCCGTGACATCCCTTTCACATCACAGACGAGTATGGTCGGGCATGAGAGAATCTGTGCCACATCTGCAGTACTTGACTCTCCTGTACCTTCAACGCCGTCATGGAGCCCCATTACACCTTCAATCACGGCAATATCGGCTCCCTCCGAAGCCTGGATGAATGTATTGACCACCTCGTCTTTTCCCATCATATATGGGTCGAGGTTTCGTGATCCCCTGCCGCAGATGGAGGTATGGTGAGTCGGGTCGATGAAGTCGGGTCCCACCTTGAATGGCTGAACCGTAAGGCCCCGTGCGCTCAACGCGCCCATGAGACCGGTAGCGACTGTTGTCTTCCCGCATCCGCTATGGGTGCCTGCGATGATGATCCTTGGTATTTTTATCTCATTTTGCGGCAATAAACGCCTCCTCTCCTCTATCAAGACCTGTGTCACCGAACGTGAAAAATGCTCGGGATCATGGACCGGAATAGGTAGGTTCTTATAACAAATTAATCTAATTTAGCTTAAATAAATTGGTGAAAATATGCATATTATGGAAGGTTTCTTACCAAGCCCCTGGTGGCAGATCTGGTTCATCATATCTGCACCCTTTGTCATCATGGGTTTTTATGCACTCAGAAAGCTGGTGCGTGAAAATCGCGAGGCGTTGCCGCTTCTTGCTGTTGCAGGAGCGTTTGTCTTCGTCCTCTCATCGCTTAAACTCCCTTCAGTTACCGGAAGCTGTTCGCATCCGACCGGAACCGGTCTTGGTGCCGTCCTCTTCGGGCCGTTCATCGCATCGGTTCTGGCATTGATCGTCCTTGTCTATCAGGCCCTCTTCCTTGCCCATGGCGGGATATCGACGCTTGGTGCAAACCTCTTCTCGATGGGTGTCGCAGGACCAGTAGTTGCATACGCGATATTTATCGCAGGAAAAAAGTTCGGGATAAACGAGTACGTAACTATCTTCTTTGCGGCGGCGTTAGCAAATATCGTCACCTATGTCGTCACATCACTCCAGCTTGCCCTTGCATTCCCTGCCGAGGCAGGAGGATTTATGGCATCTTTTATCGCCTTTGGTGCGATCTTTGCGATCACACAGATCCCGCTTGCAATTATCGAAGGGCTTGTCATAGCACTTGTCTTCAAGTACATCATCCAGCTCAAACCCGAGATCCTGATCAGGATTGGGGTCATAACTGCTGATCGTGCAGCAAAACTCAGGGAGGGATGGGCATGAAACACGGACTTGAGATCATCGTCGCTGTAGTTCTCATCGCATTTGCGGCGATATTCTTAATCCAGAACGCCGCAATCCAGGCTAATCTTGCTGAGGGTGACGAGCCATGGGGTGGTGCCGATGGTGCAGCCGCAAATTACATTGAAGAGATGGGATACGAACCATGGGCAAATCCTCTCTGGGAGCCCCCTAGTGGTGAAATTGAATCACTCCTCTTTGCCCTTCAGGCAGCAATCGGGGCATTTGTGATCGGATATGTCTTTGGCACATGGCGAGGATCAAAACGTACATCATCGTAGTTAATACAATCAGGATCAACGAATAAGAGAGAGCCGTGCAATCAATCGACCATCATTTTTTGGATGATTATGCCTGCAGGAATGCACTCCGGGAGATCGATGCCCGGATAAAGCTTATCCTTGGGCTTGGGGGGATTCTGATCGCCATATCAGCAGATACTCCATATGCCCCTCTATTTGTAGGGCTCACTCTCTCATGCACCACGGTCTTTCTCGCAAAGATTCCTATCCGGCTCTACCTCGCTCTTCTTATGATACCGGCATCTTTTGCCCTGATGAGTGTGGTTGTAATCCTGTTTCTGACCGGTGGAGGCGATCCAATCCTGACGATAACGCTCCCCTGGTTCTCCCTGGCAGCAACGACGGATGCCGCTCTGTATGCCACTCTCATCCTCACCCGTGCGATCGGAGGTACCTGCGGACTCCTCTTCATCGCATTAACCACTCCAATGATCGAACTTTTCAGTATTCTCAGATCCCTCAGGCTCCCGGCCGAGTTCATCGACCTTGCGATGCTGTTGTACAGGTCAATCTTTGTTATCATCGGAGAGGCGGTTGCGATCTATAATGCACAGGTGATGAGGAACGGGTACTCATCTTTCAGACAGGGGATCTTTGCCATATCGATGCTTGCATCATCGCTCTTCATCAGGGCATGGGATCGTGGAGAAGATCTCCTGTCAGCAATGGATGCACGGTGCTATGACGGTAAGTTTGAGATCCTTGAACCAACAGGTGCGATCACCGCCTCTCAGATCATCCCTGTCATCATATTCCTTTCGCTATCTGGTATTCTGGTTCTTCTTCCCATCCCCTTCCCTTTGTAATGAGGTGTTCATACGTCTGATCCGGCAATTACTTTCACAGAGGTATCATTTGCATACACGAGCCACCCTGACTCGCTGAAGTGTATCAGCTTCTCCCTCGAAAAGGGGAGTAAGACCGCTCTTGTCGGACCAAATGGTGCCGGGAAGACGACACTGCTTCTGATGTGCAACGGCACCCTCAGACCATCTTCAGGTGAAGTCGATATCGGAGGGAGATCCATTCAGTATGATTCCCGCTCTCTTCGTGATGTGAGGCGGCGGGTC
>NZ_JAUSCG010000055.1 GCF_030651615.1 Methanocalculus sp. | reverse complement strand
CGAATAAGCTGGTCTTTCAGCTCTTTCTGGTGCTCGCTATACTGAATCCTGTACCTGCGCGCAAGGATCGCAACAGCTGCTTCGGGTCGTAGTTTGCCAAAAAACCTGTCCTGAATGATCGTATTCATTTCAGCATATATTGACTTCTGATCGGTTCCAGCTCTCCGTGCGATCTCTTCTACCAGTCTTTCAACAGGATCGCTCTTCTGGAGTACTGTGGTTGTTGGTTTGAAGCCAAGGGGTATATCCACCTCTGTCGGATCAAATGTTGGAACAAAAGCCCCCTCACTCTGGGTGATCAATCCTTCTTCCCGTGCCCGCTCCAGAAGGAGTGCTGCCTGGTCTTTGTTCATCCACTTTCGGTCGATTGAGATGTAGTAGATGAATTCCACTTTCTGGAGCCGGTCTTTTCGTAGATGCTTAAAGGCTGCTGCCACAACTGTCTTCAGGCTCACCTCAGAGCACCCTTCAGCATATTTTTCAGATCAAGTGAGTCTATCTCTCCTGACCTTCCCTGTTGAATGACAAAGCATTCGATCCGCCCTCCTTTATCGTCGATCCGAATAAGGAAGGTATACTCGGCTGCAGGAACTTTCCCCTCTCCTTTGAGGAGAGTATCGTTGATCCTGAAGGTGAAATCAGCGCGCTCACTGATCTCAGAGAGGAACTCCGAATCGGTTCTCACATGTTCAAAGCCGGTCTTTTCAGAGGCGATATCTACTCGTATTTCACGTTTAAAGAGCCCGATATCTGTTCTGAAGTTTGTTTGCTTTCCATCCATCCTGCATATTGATGAGATTGCCTGGGAGAATGAAACGTCATGATCGAAGATGAGGTCATAACGATTTGGAAATTGATAGGAGACACGACGCATATTACTCGTATATGGGATGATACATAGCAAAAACCCTATCCCCGGATTGTACGTTCATCTGGTGTCGCCACCCTGATCCTTTTGAAGAATAAACCTTCAAAAGATTGAAAAATCTAAATTCCTGAACAAAATCAGGGGAAAAAAGATGATTATCGGTTTATTCTATCAGAATAGCGTTGACGGTGCCGTCCTGACTTGGGCGGGAGACGATCTGGGCGCGCCCGATATCTGTCCTGATGATCGCTCCTTTTGTGAGGAGGTTTCTTCGGACATAGTTGGGGTTTGCAGTGTTTGCCTCAACCTTTTGAATGGCGACCTTTTTGGTTACGCCTGTTTTTCTATCTGAAACGGAGGCAAATTCGCAGCGGAGTGCGCGTACTTTGATATTACCTCCGCGAGTCCGGATGATACGTCGGCGGGTGACGCCGATGACCGTCTCTGCGGGTGATCTGCCTATCTCAAAACGCTTCTTGCCGGAGGTGGGGTGATACCGTCCTCCTGACGATTTTCTTACTGATCTTCCTTGCCAGAGCATTGATTCTCCTCGGTATTGATTGTCTCTTGCCTTTTGGGAAATCCCAAGTGGAGTTCTCTATATATCTCTTTAAGAGGTATTTAAGTTTGGGTTTGCCCGATCAGATCGGTCACTCCGCCAGGATGGCGTCAAGGAGTGGCTCTGTTCCTTCCCCTGTCTTGAGATTTGTTCGGAATATGGGCATTTCAGGGTTATATCGCTGAATATCCCGCTCCATTCTGTCGAGATCTGATCCGACGAGGGGGGCCAGATCGACCTTGTTGATGACGGCGATGTTGCCGCCACGAAACATCATCGGGTGCTTATTGACGACGTCATCACCTTCAGTTGAGCTGATGACCACGATCCTCTTCTCTGCACCGAGCTGAAAGTCGGTAGGACAGACCATGTTTCCGACGTTCTCGATGAAGAGGATGTCGATATCATCAAGCGGCAGGTGTCTCAGGCCATGCTCGACGAGGTGTGCATCCAGGTGGCACTCCTTTCCTGTATTTGCATTATATGCCGGGATGCCGGTCTTTACGATGCGCTGGAAGTCGTCATCGCCGTAAACATCGCCTGCGATGGCTCCTGCCCGGAGGCCCCGCGCAGAGAGGAGGGGTATCATCTTTTCGATGAGTGCGGTCTTGCCGGATCCAATCGCACCGAGCAGATCAAATGCCCTGACACCATGTTCCTTCAGGTGGCGGGCATTTCTATCTGCGAGACGGGTATTCCCATCGAATATGTCCTTTTCCATATGGACGTCGATGTGATGCATATACGTATTAGGCGAGATCTGTTTATAGGTTCATCGCGGATCTACTAGTATGGGAACTGAGCGGATCCTGTACCCCTGTTACTTTAACGGTGCCTTCTCCCGTGCAGAGGGTAGAAGAATAAGTAAAAAGTATGCGTTGAAGTCCCCGAAGATTCAGGATATTGAACGGGCGGCACGCGATCTTGGGATCTCCGAGGTCGTCATTGAACCGAACTCTCACCCTGCCCACTGGTCACGGCGTGAAGGGCGTCTCAGAATCAACTGGCAGGGGAGCAAGGAGTTGCTTATACAAAAAATTGCTCTGAAACTTTCGGAGAAACAATGACGGGTATGTACGATTTCCATTGCCATACCACCCTGTCAGATGGTGGTATGCTTCCGATCGAACTGATACGGCGGATGTCTGTTCTTGGTTACGGAACAGTGGCGATCTCTGATCATGTCGATGCAACGAACCTCCATGAGGTGATCACTGCCGTCTCCCGACTGAAACGGTCGGCTTCCCTCTTTGGTGTCGAACTCCTCTGTGGTGTTGAGATCACGCATGTGCCGCCCGAGGAGATTCCGAATATTGCAAAGGAAGCAAAGGAGATTGGTGCTGACGTTGTGGTCGTACATGGCGAGACTGTCGTAGAGCCGGTCGCTCCGGGGACGAATGCTGTTGCCGTACGCTCTCCTGATGTCAATATCCTTGCACATCCCGGTCTCATCAGTTACGCTGATGCTGAGGCTGCAGCGAAGAATGGTGTTTTTCTTGAGATCACCTCTCGTAACGGCCATAACAGAATGAATGGGCATGTGGTGAAGACTGCTCTTGATGCAGGTTGTGGAATGCTTGTTCAATCAGATGCACATGAACCGCGAGACCTGCTTGATCGTGATGCAAAATGGCTTGTTGCCCGTGGTGCGGGGCTTACCAAAGAGATGGCCGGGGATATACTCAGATTCGATCCTGCTACGATCAAACAGTTCTAACCTTTTTATAGTTTGTCGATAGTATTAAATACTGCCAAAGTCGAATATATAATTATATATAGCTTCCGAAATGAAATCGGTAACTCTTCCATGAGGGTATATTTTGAAATTTGCAGGTCGGATACTTAGTATTTGCGGTAAGCGCCTTCTGGTTGCAGGTTGTGATGGAGGTCAGCTCCCCCCACTCTTCTGTGATGTGGTGGATAGCCGCATGAAACCGGTTGGGCGAATTGTTGATCTATTCGGGAATATTGCATCTCCGTATGCGACGATCGTATGCCAGAACGATTGCCGTGTTCTTGAAGGGGAGAAGCTCTATGTTAAAGAGAGGGTGAAGACATGCAGGAAATCGAGAAACTAAAACAACTTAAATCCGAACGTGAAGCGATGAAACTGCGCCAGAAAGCAGTAACTCAGGAGAAACAGAAGCACGAGGAGCATATCCAGACGATCTGCCCGGAATGTAAAAGCCGACAGTTGATCCATGATTATGAGCGGGCCGAACTTGTCTGTCAGAGTTGTGGCCTTGTTCTTGATGATGACTTCATTGACCGGGGTCCTGAGTGGCGTGCGTTTGACCATGATCAGAGGATGAAGCGTTCTCGTGTCGGTGCACCGATGACCTTCACGATCCATGACAAGGGTCTCTCAACGATGATCGACTGGAGGAACCGTGACAGTTATGGGCGTGCCATCTCTTCAAAGAATCGTGCCCAGCTCTACCGTCTCCGTAAGTGGCAGCGTCGTATCCGTGTTTCGAATGCAACCGAGCGGAATCTTGCATTCGCCCTCTCCGAACTTGACCGGATGGCATCGGCTCTTGGTCTTCCGAGGAATGTCCGTGAAACGGCGGCAGTCGTCTACCGTGACGCTGTTGACAAGAACCTGATCCGTGGCAGATCAATCGAAGGGGTCGCGGCCGCCGCTCTCTACGCAGCCTGCCGACAGTGCAGTGTACCGCGAACGCTTGACGAGATCGCTGAGGTGTCACGTGTATCACGGAAAGAGATCGGCAGAACCTATCGGTTCATCTCAAGGGAACTTGGATTAAAACTCCTTCCAACATCCCCGATCGATTATGTCCCCCGATTCTGCTCGGGACTGACCCTCAAAGGCGAGGTGCAGAGCCGCGCGGTAGAGATCCTCAGGCAGGCCGGTGAGCGGGAACTGACGAGCGGAAGGGGTCCGACAGGTGTTGCAGCCGCTGCAATCTACATAAGCTCAATCCTCTCAGGTGAGCGGCGTACCCAGCGTGAGGTTGCAGAAGTGGCAGGTGTGACCGAAGTCACTATTCGGAACAGATATAAGGAACTGGCAGAGAAATTAGATATTGAGATAATTCTCTAATTTTTTTACCAGGGGCTCGTAGATCAGGGGTAGATCGCTACGTTCGCAACGTAGAGGCCGCGGGTTCAAATCCCGCCGGGTCCATCTTCTTTTCGTTATCGGGGGTCACTCCGGTCGTTATTAGGATTGTATTGTGTTCTGTATTCGTTTTAAGCGCATATATTGCGCTATCAAAGAATCGGGATGCGTTTATGCCTGATTTTTTTATGAAGTCATACGCTTCCCTGGCAACAGTGAGATAAAGTTTAACTCTATTCTCTTTTTTATGCTCTTCTTTTTTCTTTTTATACTCTTTTCTCATTTCTTTTCCCCTGTATGTGTGTATACGTATGAATTCCCGCTTCCATACGTATGATTTGCGGATACCTGATCGCGGTCTGATCTGAGTCTCTATCGTCTGGAAAAGAATATGTCTGCCGGGTGTTCACCCGGATAAAAAGAGTGAATAAAGTGTAATTTCAGGACTGGATCGCATCTCTGCCATCCAGGAATGCCTTCTCATTGATCGGAATCGTCTTCTTCGGCACACACCGCCTGACACCTTCAAGGAGTGATTCGAGAGTGAGGGGTATGGTATGTGATGCTGCCCCGATGAGTGCGATATTTGCGGCAAGCGGGCTTCCGGCAGCCGTTGCAATTGCTGTTGCATCGATGATCTCCATCTTCACTCCCTTCAGCATTCCGATGATGTCATCGGTCGTCGGGGGTACCTGCCCGGTGGTGAATGTCGATGTCGGGAGGACGAGCTGGTTGTTGATGACCATCACTCCGCCACTTTTGAGGTAATGGCGGTACCTGACCGCCTCAAGGAGATCGAAGGCGATGAGGAGATCAGCCGTCCCTGGTACGATGAGTGGCCCAAACTCTGCATCGATTCTGATCTGGCTCTCGACAGAACCGCCTCTCTGAGCCATGCCATGCGTCTCAGCACCCCGAACGCTCCTTCCTTCAACAAGACATGCCTCCCCGAGGACGTTTGAGGCGAGGATCGTCCCCTGGCCTCCTATCCCGACGATCATGATGTCAAAACTTCTTTTCATCTCTTCACCTCCCCCCGGATCGCAGCTGCCGGACAGATGTCGGCACAGACTGCACACCCCGTGCAGAGGTCATTTATCGATGCCTTCTCATCATGGAACTCGATTGCAGGGCATCCGTACTTGATACAGAGCTGGCATCCTGTGCAGATGTCAGGATCAACCATGAACCTGCGGCGTTTCATACCAGCCCGTTTTGCGACGATGATACAGGGCTGGCGGGCGATGATGACTCTGACCCCCTTCTCCTCTTTGACCTTCCTCATCGTTTCAAGCAGGAGCGTAAGGTCATAGGGGTCCACCGTCTCGACACAGGAGACACCACAGGCGCGGCACAGGGTTTCCAGTGATAATGAAGGGCTCTGTACTCCGCAGGCTGTTATCCCGGTGTTTGGGTTTGGCTGGTGGCCGGTCATTGCGGTGATGCGGTTGTCGAGGATGACAACGACCATGTTGGCTCCATTATAGACCGCATTGATGAGGCCGTTCACTCCTGTATGGAGGAATGTGGAGTCACCGATAGTGCAGACGACATCCCGCTCCTCTCCGCAGAGGTTGATTCCGCTTGCAACGGTGATGGATGCGCCCATGCAGATGGTGGTGTCAACAGCACCGAGCTGAAGACCGAGGGTGTAGCAGCCGATGTCGCTTGGGAAGATGCCGTCTTTGAAGACTTTCTTCATCGCATAGAAGGTAGAGCGATGCATGCATCCGGCACAGAGGATGGGTGGCCTGACGGGGAGGTTCAGAGCAGGTTCTACCGCCTGATAGGGGTTTGCATTGATAAACCCGCACCGAAGAAGTGCGCCAGCGAGAACGGATGGGGAGTATTCTCCTTCGTGTGGGAGATATCCGTTCTTCTTCCCGTAGATCTTCTGGTCACAGGCGACTTCTCTTACTGCGCCTTCAATGACTGGTATCATCTCTTCTATGACCAGGATCTCGGTATGGCGTGATACGAATTCAGCCAGCCACTCTTCGTCGATTGGATATGCGCCGATCGTAGCAATGGAAATGTCATCCGGGACGACTTCACGGGCATACTCTGCGCTGATCCCGCCTGCGATCACCGCTTTTGTACCTCGTATTGTCTGGGTGTTAAAACCGCATTCGATGAGCCGCTTTTTAATCACGGGTTGTTTCTCATTCAACAGCTTGTGAAGAACTCTGGTGTGGGCAGGAATGACGACATACTGCTTTGGATTTTTTATGAATGTACCCACCCGGTGTTCTGTTGCAGGATCTCCCAGTTCGATATCTCCTTTGCTATGGCAGATCCGGGTGGTCGGCCGCACCATGACAGGAAGGCCAAACTCTTCAGAGAGTTCAAATGCCAGTTTCATGCCGTCATGTGCATCCTGAATTCCTGAGGGATCAATGCAGGGGATCTTTGCAAATGATGCATATATCCGTGAGTCCTGCTCATTCTGTGAACTGTGTGCAAACGGATCATCTGCTGCAAGGAGGACAAAACCTCCTGTAACACCGGTATATCCGCTTGTCATCAGGGGGTCTGCTGCGACATTGACGCCGACATGCTTCATCGTCACGAGGGCGCGGCACCCGCACCATGCAGCAGCGAGGGCGTTTTCATATGCGACCTTCTCGTTCACTGACCATTCGAGGTGAGGTATTGTATCCGGGTCTGCTCTCAGTGTCTCAATGACCTCTGAAGATGGTGTTCCCGGATATCCACTGACAAAATCAACGCCTGCTTCCCTGCATGCGTGAGCAATTGCCACATTTCCGAGGAGATATTTTTTGTTATTCATGTGTCCCTCCGGCTCATTCTATCTCAATTCTTATCTTCTCACCATAAATAACGAAACGTTCCGAAATGGAATGACAATTAACAAGCTATAAATGTAGCAACTGAGTATGTATTAGGGTAACAAATGGGCCCGTAGCATAGCCCGGTGGTGCGCTCGGCTGATAACCGAGAGGTCATGCGTTCGAATCGCATCGGGCCCACTCTCATTTTCTGAATCGATCAGATTCGTACTGCTTATATTCTCAGACTCCAGAGTATCTCTATGGATTCGCGGCAACGTCTACTCATCCTTATCGGGGTTATCGCCTGCATTGGTTTTGCGTTTGTTGATATCTACATTTCAGCATTCGTCGCTGTGATCATCGGCATTCTGTATATGATGATCTGGATTATGCAGGATTCCTCATACCTCCCTCATGTGGTCTGCTCATTGTCTGAAGATGCAAAGTCGGTTCTTGTTGAAAACATCGGAACGGCTCCTGCCGTAAAAATTCATGTCGCTCTTGTCCCGCTGGATATCGAGTATGATATCAAAGAGCTCCTGCCTGATGCAAAAGAGGTTTTTTCACTGGAGAAGATGGTTCGTGAGGGGAAGGCGGTCGTCAGGTACACTTCTCCCGGAAGTGATCATGAAATCACGCACTCCTATCCCCTCTCCGGCCTTGGCGGTGAGGCATTTGACCCACTCAAACCGGTTTTTCCCCTTTTTGGATATAAAAAATAGAAAAAGGATTCTACTCTTCTTTTACCTGGATGAATGCAAGGGTTTTCTCAAGAGCCTTTACGAATTCTTCTTCCATGTTTGCATACTCATAGAGTGCGCGGTAGAGCATATAGAGAAGTTCCAGCCCATAGAGTTCTATTGCCTCTTCTGGTGTCAGCTGATTGAGGTAACTGTCGATGATAAAACCGTCATCTGAGTACATGAGCTCGGCAATTGTTCCACCTTCGGTGAGGACACAAAACTGTTTTTGAACCGACTTTGTCATGTCATCAGGCCTGAATGGGGCCGGATCATCTGTGCGACCGATGATCACCATCTTCTCGTCATAATAAATGGTGTCATAGAGTTCCCCTTTTCCATCCTGTTTGCTCTTATTGAGGAACTGGTTTCCAAGCTTTCCGACGAGTGGGGTGGCAAGGGTTGCCATTCTGCTGAGTAGTCCGCTCAGATCAGATCTGAGCGCAGAGTCGAGTTCTTCTTTTCTGTCACCAAGTTCTTTCATCGTCTCGGTGAGACGGGTAAATCCTTCTTCAATGATCTGATCCATACGTATTCTGCCTCTTTCGTATACTTTCATGGACTCGTGTTAATATGGTTCTTATGGTTTAACCCAAGTACGATAGCAGTTTAGAAAAAAAGGGTATCTGAGTTAGAGGATCTGAACAAGGCTTATAGTGAAGGTCAGATCCTCTCCTGCAAGGTGATGATTCAGATCAAGAATGACAGTGGTCTCATCGACACCAATTACTGTTCCTCTGGCAACCTGTCCGTCTTCCAATGGAATCATGACTGCTGTTCCGACCACGGCCAGGTCCTCAGGGAAGGACTCCCGTTCGACCGGGATGATAAAATCTTCACGGTATGGTCCGTATGCTTCATCAAAGGGGATCATCACCGTTCGCTCTTCCCCAACTGCCATTCCAAGAACTGTCTTGTCAAAGTCGGGGAGCACCTGGCTTGTTCCAATGGTGAACGTATAGGGTTGTCCCCCGGTAGTGGTCTCAAAGATACTGCCATCTGAAAGGGTACCTGTGAAGTTAACACTGACTGTATCGCCATCAACTGCCCTCTTCTCTGCACCGGTGCAGCCTGCAATGGCAAGAAGTCCGATGACGATGATGAGAAGGCTTGTCCATGCCCATTTTTTGCTATTCATCTGATGAGTTTTATCCCTCACCTATTAAAAATGAGATGATCCAAGCTTTCTTCTCCAATACCTTAAAAAAATGATTTATTGGAATCTTCTGTTCACTTCATCCCAGTTTACGATATTCCAGAACGCCGCGATGAATGCACCCCGATCATTTTTATAATCGAGGTAGTACGCATGCTCGAAGAGATCGAGTACCAGAAGAATCGGGCATGCCGGGAAGAGGTTTGTGTTGTGTTTCTCGATCTGCATAATCTGAAGACGTTTTGTGAGTGGACATACCGTCAGAGCAGCCCATCCTGATCCTTCGACGGTTGCTGCTGCCTGGGAAAACTCCTTCTTGAACCGTTCAAAACTACCGAATTCGGAATTAATTCGGTTGGCAATCTCTCCTTTTGGTTCCCCTCCACCACCTGACCCCGCAGGTGCGAGATTCGTCCAGAACTGGGAGTGGAGATAATGACCTCCAAAATTCCAGGAGAGGTCTTTTAATATGGCTTTCATATTAACATCAGCACCCTGTTTTCGTCCGTCTTCAAGTGCTGTAAGATTGGAGTTGGCTCCGTTGATGTACGCCATGTGGTGTTTATCATGGTGTAGTGTAAGCTGTTCCAATGAGATGAATGGCTCAAGTGCATCGGCCTTATATGGCAATTCCGGTAATGTATACTTTGTTTCTCCCTGCATCACGCATCACTCCTTTACCTCGTCACACCATCCGGGTGTGATATCCCCGGAGCAGGTATTGCGTTTTAAGACCTCTCCGTACTCCTCTCTTCCCTCTTTCATGCACTTGAAGGTTACGGAAAGGTCAGTCTCTCTCTTCAATTCTGAAGTTGCCAGATGGGATGGTGATCTCAAAGCGGGCTCCTAAGCCGTATTTTCCCATCTCTCTGATGGTCATCCCGGTGATCATGAGGATCTCTCTGCAGAGGAACAGGCCAAACCCGGTGTTCCGTCCAAAAGCACGGTTGAAGATGAGTTCTTTCATGCCATTTGGGATGCCCGCCCCGTTATCCTCCCAGATGATCGTGATGGTATCTCCGTCTCTCTTCCATGAAACCTGTACTTCAGTTGCCCGCTCCCCATGACGGATTGTATTGTCGAGCAGGTTATGAAAAAGCCGTTCAAGCATCGGATCTGCAAAGACAAAGAGTCCCCTGCAATTGTTGAAGACCGGAATGGTACTCTCACTATTGACTTTTTCAAGAAGTCCGGAGATTGAGTGCCAGGTTGGTGTATCGATGCCGAGCCTCTCGTAATCTCGTGTAAACTCTATAATGCGCTGGATGGTACGTGCGGACTGGTCGATCTTTCTGAGGAGTATTCTCTGCTCCGGCTCCTCTTCGACCTCTTCTGCGATTGAGAGGTTTCCAATGAGCACCGTCAGCTGGTTAATGATGTCGTGGCGGGTGATGCTTGATAGGAGGTGGAGTTTCTTATTTGTGAGTTGCAGTGCCTCCTCTGCAGCCTTCCGCTCGGTGATGTCTGTGATGAGGTTAAGTAATGCTGTTTTATCATCCCATTCGATTATGACGTCATTCACTTCCATCCAGCGCATGGAATTGTCTTTCACCCTCAGTCGAAGTGCGTATCTCGGCTCAATCCGTATCCCCTCCTGTCGTGCCTTTAATCTGTTTTCAATGAGTTTCTGGTCATCAGGATGGATTATTTCCGATACCGGACTCTTACTCAGCTCCTCCTCCGAATACCCGGTGATCTCGGAGAACCGTCTGTTGACAAAACGGAATCGATCGTCCTGGATGACAACAACCCCTTCACCTGCATTATCAACGAGTTGATGATAACGCTCTTCAGATCGTCTATGTGCCATCTCAGCTTCACGTTTCATCTGGGAGAGGGTGGTGATAACCAAAGCAACGAGGATGAAGATAATGACCTGAAATAAGGATTGCTGGATGACCAGTTGATCTCTTGTAAAGGTGATGACAAGGAGAAAATACGAGCATGCAAGGGCGGTTGAAAAGAGAAATCCCTGTCGTACATAATAGAAACATGCGATGATTATCGGAATATAATAGAAGTGCTGGAAGATGATGTAGCCCTCACTTGTGAGAAAGGCGATGCTGAGAGCCAGGCACATGATTGTTGTTATGGTCACGGCAAAGAGGGGCCAGTATCTCTCAAAAGCTATCTGTGTCTTTAGTGTCATGCCAGTGCCCCAAATCTGCTTTATCAGACCGATTTCGATTTGTTAATTCTCTTCTGTAAAATTCTGTTGTATTATGCAATTATTATTAATTTACTTATGCATATACATTTTTGTTATATAATTGGAAGGTGTTGATTCCAAATCTATTCTCCATATCTGTTGCAGCGAATCAAAATGGTCATACGCTCAGAGCGTCAATAAGTAAGACACAACTGTTGTCGTCATCCCCATGATTCCTGATGGAGGGTGACTCAATTGAGCGGTCAGGAGACTGATATGAGTCTGTTACGGTATGCACACACCATCTACAAATATAACGACTTTGTCGATCTCTTCTTCGGTGCCTGTAGATTTTTCTCAAAGTCCGGTCTGTTTGAAAAAGGGATTATTGATGCACATCATCGATTAACAAGATCTGGTGACCGTGTCGTCATCGTTGGTGGCGGTGATGGTGTGACTGCTGTTGCAGCAGCGAAACGGGTTGGCAGAAATGGATCGGTGCATGTCTATGAGGGGGGGGATCGGGCAGTTGATCAACTCAATGCTCTGTGTTCACAAGAGGGTGTCTCTCAGATCTGCACTATTCATCATGCGGTTGTAGGGCCTCATATCGATGTCTATGGTGGAGATTTTGCATCTGCTGCACATGTTGGTCCTGATGAGATCTTCGCATGTGATGTACTGGAACTGGATTGTGAAGGATCTGAAGTGGCAATCCTGCGTTCGCTTGCAATACGCCCTCGTGTTATCATCGTTGAGATACATCCGTTCCTCTTCTCTGAAGAGCCGACCTGGGTTCTACATCAGTTGAATGAGCTTGGATACCGGATTGTGTACCGGAGCGGTCATGACGGGATCGAGATCAACGATGTAGATATGCAGAAGCTCCTTCTCCGGTCAAAGAAATGCGGTGTCATCTACCTGAAGAATGGTGCCCGGTCGCCCGTAGTTGTGGCGGCGGTGCGAAAGAGATAAGTTATTTACAATTTTTCCTGATATGAATTGTCTTATCCTATCCTGAGACAGATCAGTTTTATGGATGATATCTGCCTCAAACGGGAGAAGCATATCAGAGATGATGGGTGGCTCTGCGAACTGGTATCATCGAAATATTCAGATGAGCCGTTTACCGGCATTCATACCTATGTCGTCTCGGTAAATCCCGGTTGTTCAAGGGCCGATCATTATCATAAAAAGAAGGAAGAGTGGATCTCCATCACTTCCGGAAGAGTCATCCTGTCACTTGAGTGGGTGCAGGGCGGCAGAAGAGAGGAGATAGTACTCGACGCAGAGTCTGAGGGATGTAGAATCATCTACATAATGCCCTTTGTTGCCCATAAGATACAGAATGTCTCTCAAGGCAGTTCTTCCATTATTGTATTTAGCACAATGCCCGAGGAGGAGGGGGATACGATTCCGTATCACATTGGATGATGGGATCGAAGGGTATTCTTGTATTGGATAGTATAGGTTTGGCACCGGATCATTCTGAGCAGTGACAAAAGGTACGATACATTTGACCATATCCAGGAAGTATCATTAAAACCAGGTCGGGAACGTCTGTGCAGATTGCATCCGATAGATAAGTCCGGACAAAGCCGAAATGGGAGATATACCATGAAGAACGACAGAACGGAGATACCGATCACCTTCAGAACCCTCGTTCACCTGTATGATCCCGATGACCCCTCACCCGAAGATGAACGGGAACTAACAGATCGGGCCGAAGAGCTGTTCGGCCGTGAAATCCTCGACAGTCCTGATCCGCTGGATGCTAAAGAGAGATATCGTCTGGAGATCCAAATTCCTCCTTCCGACTTTTCCGATGGCAGGGCAAGGGACATCCCGGCCGCGATACGTGCCCATTTCCTCAGGCATGCGAAAGAGATTCACCAGGATGCCAGGCTGATCCGGCGGGTGGGGCTGCGCGAGGTTCGACTGACCGCAGGGGTGTGCATCCCGGCATTTCTGGGAATTATGATCATCGACCGACTGCCTCACGACTCTCTCCTGCTCGTCATCCAGAATGTTCTGGTGATCTTCTCCTGGGTGGTGATCTGGCAGCCGTTCCAGTCTCTGGTCTTTGACCGCTGGACCCTTTCGACGAAGGAGAAGGTATACCGGCAGATCGCCGGAATGGAGATGCGGGTTATTTCTTCACGATCAAAAGAATAATCCTGTCACGTCAATTGGGTGGAAGGCAGCAGAAGAGCTACTACTTGATAGAACGTTGAGGTAATGTATGCTTAGAGCCAGATCACTAACTGGAAGAATCAAGATAACGATACATTTTGAGATGATTCCGAAAAGAAAAAACGATGGGCCCGCTGAGATTCGAACTCAGGACCTCCGCCATGTCAAGGCGACGTCATAGCCAACTAGACCACGAGCCCTTTGCTTTGCGACCTTACATAGTTGTCTTTTTCAGTATAAAAGGGTTGTTTTTTGCCCCGAACCTCTCAGGGTTCAGAGCGTGGCAAAGGTTGCCGAGATGATACCCGGGATCTCGCGGATCTCTTTCATAACATACTCAGGAACGTCAGAATCAACGTTCAGCACCATGATCGCCTCTTCACCTGCCTTCACCCTGCCGACCTGCATACCGCCGATATTGATGGTGTGCTTCCCAAGGACGGTCGCCGCAGGTCCGATGACACCGGGACGATCGATATGCCGTGCAATAACGATCGAACCCTCTGGGATCATGTCCATGGTAAACGATCCGATCGCGACGATCCGAACCC